>NZ_JARIXO010000010.1:0-20644 GCF_029269135.1 Pseudomonas sp. 1928-m
GCTAACCAATACTAATTGCCCGTGAGGCTTGACCATATAACACCCAAACAATTTGATGTTTGTGTGTCTCTATGAAGACTGCAACAGCCGAAAATTTGCACAACTACAAACCAAGACATCACATACCCAATTCGAGGTAGCGAGCCGCGCAAGCAGCACGACATCTCCGCTGAATCGCTTGACGACCATAGAGCATTGGAACCACCTGATCCCATCCCGAACTCAGTAGTGAAACGATGCATCGCCGATGGTAGTGTGGGGTTTCCCCATGTGAGAGTAGGTCATCGTCAAGCACCTATACCAAAACCCCCGATCAGGAAACTGGTCGGGGGTTTTACTTTGTGCCGCGAAAACAAACCACGCTCAGGTGAGCCTTTGATAGGCAACTAAACAGTGCATCGTTATTATGCGTGCCTTATTGCGTGGCGGGACTTACATGCTTGCACTGTTAAAGCTTCTTCAGGACGGACGATTTCATTCGGGCGAGGCGCTCGGCGCTGCGCTGGGCGTTAGCCGTTCGGCGGTATGGAAGCAGCTGCAGGCTCTGCAGGCGGATCTGTCGTTACCGCTGCACAAGGTGCGCGGGCGCGGCTACCGGCTGGCGACGTCGTTGCAGTTGCTGGATGCGGATTGGCTGAATGCTCAAGCGGATGCGCCGCAGTGGTGTGCGTGCGTTATGTCAAGTGTGGACTCGACCAATGCCGAGGCGTTGCGCCTATTGCCAGCGGCGCAGTCGCAACCGTTCTACGTGCTTGCTGAGCGGCAAACCAGTGGCCGGGGGCGGAGAGGGCGCAGCTGGGTAAGCCCTTTTGGCGAGAATCTGTATTACAGCCTGGTTGTTCGCGTCGAAGGTGGCATGCGCCAGCTTGAAGGTATGAGCCTGGCTGTCGGCCTGGCGCTGCTGCAGGTTATTCGCAGCTTTGGCGTGGCTGAGGCCGGACTGAAGTGGCCCAATGATGTGCTGGTGGGTGAGCGCAAGCTGGCGGGCATTCTATTAGAGCTGTCTGGTGATCCGGCGGATGTGTGCCATGTCGTTATCGGCATTGGCTTGAATGTGAATATGCTTGCGGCTGAGCCTGGGGCTATCGGTCAGCCTTGGACTTCGATGCGTGCTGAGTTGGGGCGCTTGTTGAGTCGCAATGAGCTTGTTGCTGAGCTGAACCGGCAGTTGTCGCGCTATCTGGATATACAGCTACGCGAGGGCTTCGCTGCTTTGCAGGATGAGTGGCAGGCTTGCCACCTTTGGCAGGGGCGCGCCGTTGCGTTAACGGCTGGCGGTGAGCCTATCGAGGGTGAGGTTTTAGGGGTGGATCATTCTGGCGCCATTCGTCTTCGTATTAATGGGCTTGAGCGCAGTTTTAGCGGTGGTGAGCTTAGTCTGAGGTTGCGTGATGATTCTTGAGCTCGACTGCGGTAATACCTTGATCAAGTGGCGTTTGCTCGGTGATGGGGCGCCTGCAACAAGCCTGGGGGGTGTGGTTGACTCGGATCAGGCGCTTATAGAGGTCGTTCGCGCGCAAAGTGTGCGCTTGCGTGCCTGTCGCTTGGTCAGTGTGCGCAGCGACGAAGAGACTGCGCAGTTGATCTCGCTGCTTGAGCGGGCTTTTGCTGTCGCGTGTCATGCCGCCTGTCCTGCCGTTTCCTTGGCGGGGGTGCGCAACGGTTATGAGCAGTTCGAGCGTCTTGGGCTGGATCGCTGGCTCGCGGTGGTGGGGGCTTATCAGCTATCGCGCAAGGCTGCGCTGATAATTGACCTTGGCACTGCGGTGACTTCGGATTTTGTGGCCGCAGATGGTGAGCATCGGGGGGGATTTATCTGCCCGGGTGTGCCGCTGATGCGCACCCAGTTGCGAACCCATACCCGGCGAACGCGTTATGACAGTGATGAGGCTGCCAGAGCGTTAGAAAATTTGGTACCGGGGCGCRCAACTGCTGAGGCGGTTGAGCGCGGGTGCTTGTTGATGCTGCGCGGATTTGTCTATGGCCAGGTGGCAATGGCTGCTGAGTTGCTGGGTGATGACGTTGATGTTTTTCTCACTGGTGGGGATGCTCCGCTGGTGGTGGATGTTATTCCGGGGGCGCGGGTTGTGCCGGACCTGGTATTTATTGGCTTGGCGATCGCTTGCCCCATAGATTGAGGTCATGCATGCGCTGGATGTTCTTGTGGTTGGTTGTGCTGAATCTGTTCTATTACGTCTGGCATCAACAGCAGGCGCCATTGCGGGTTACTGAAATTGCACCGCTGAATATGGCGCAGGACAGTAAGCGCGATATTCGCCTGCTCAGTGAGTCGAGTGCGCCACCGCGGCGAGAGGTTGCCGAGGCGCAGCCTGTTGAGGCGGTCTGTCTGTTTCTTGGTAGCTTTGAGCAAATGGCGGATGCGTCTGCAGTTGAGCAGCGCTTGCTGAGCCTGGATATTCAGTCGCGGGTGCAAAGTATGGATGCGGCGGCTGGGGTCGATTATTGGGTGTATCTACCGCCTTTGGCTTCTCGACAAGCGTCGTTGCGTCAATTACGTGAGTTGCAGGCGCGCAAGATTGATAGCTACATCATTACCCAGGGCGATTTGGCCAATGGCATTTCCCTGGGCATCTTTCCGCGCAGTGATTCAGCGCAGAGTGTGATTCAGCGCTTGCGCGATGCTGGGTACGAGCCGTCTTTGCGCGAACTAACGCGCGCGCATCGCAGTTTCTGGGTGCGTATTTCGCCGCAAAGTCGGCGTCTGGCGGATGATTCCTTGCTGCAGCGTTTGGCTTTTGACTTCAAAGGCTTAGAGCAGCAATTAATGCCATGCGAAGGGGTTGCAAGCCCTCAATAGAATGCATAGAATGGCGCCCGCTTCGCAGGGTGGCGCTTACAAGTGTTCTGCGAAGTTGCTGTCAATGTAGCTAACCTCAGGTTTTTTAATGAGAAATTGCTTGACAGTAGGTCGGCATCGAATGAGAATGCCGCCCCGTTTGGAGGGATTCCCGAGTGGCCAAAGGGATCAGACTGTAAATCTGACGTCATCGACTTCGAAGGTTCGAATCCTTCTCCCTCCACCAGATTTAGCGAGAGCTGCAGGCTCCGCGGGTATAGTTCAGTGGTAGAACCTCAGCCTTCCAAGCTGATGATGCGGGTTCGATTCCCGCTACCCGCTCCAGCATTGTTGTTCTTGCAATGTGTTTGGCTCATGTAGCTCAGTTGGTAGAGCACACCCTTGGTAAGGGTGAGGTCAGCGGTTCGAGTCCGCTCATGAGCTCCATCTAATAAAGGCAGATATGCAAGTATCTGCCTTTGTTTTATGGCGGTGATGCTGAGTCAATTCTTCTCTGGGAGGCAGTCAAAATGGCTAAAGAAAAGTTTGAGCGTAACAAGCCGCACGTCAACGTTGGCACTATCGGTCACGTTGACCACGGTAAAACCACTCTGACCGCTGCTCTGACCCGCGTCTGCTCCGAAGTATTCGGTTCGGCCAAGGTTGACTTCGACAAGATCGACAGCGCCCCAGAAGAAAAAGCTCGTGGTATCACCATCAACACCGCTCACGTTGAATACGATTCGGCCGTGCGTCACTACGCACACGTTGACTGCCCAGGTCACGCCGACTACGTAAAAAACATGATCACCGGTGCTGCGCAGATGGATGGCGCTATCCTGGTTTGCTCCGCTGCTGACGGCCCGATGCCGCAGACTCGCGAGCACATCCTGCTGTCCCGTCAGGTAGGTGTTCCGTACATCGTGGTCTTCCTGAACAAGGCTGACATGGTTGACGACGCCGAGCTGCTGGAGCTGGTGGAAATGGAAGTGCGTGACCTGCTCAGCACTTACGATTTCCCAGGCGACGACACTCCGATCATCATCGGTTCCGCTCTGATGGCGCTGAACGGTCAAGACGACAACGAGATGGGCACCACTGCCGTCAAGAAGTTGGTTGAGACTCTGGACAGCTACATCCCTGAGCCAGTTCGTGCCATCGACAAGCCGTTCCTGATGCCAATYGAAGACGTATTCTCGATCTCCGGTCGTGGCACCGTGGTAACTGGCCGTATCGAGCGCGGTATCGTCAAGATYCAGGAAGAAATCGAGATCGTTGGTCTGCGTGATACCACCAAGACCACCTGTACCGGTGTTGAAATGTTCCGCAAGCTGCTCGACGAAGGTCGTGCTGGTGAGAACTGCGGCGTYCTGCTGCGTGGCACCAAGCGTGACGACGTAGAGCGTGGCCAGGTTCTGGTCAAGCCAGGTTCGGTTAAGCCGCACACCACCTTCACTGCAGAAGTGTATGTGCTGAGCAAAGAAGAAGGCGGTCGTCACACTCCGTTCTTCAAAGGCTACCGTCCTCAGTTCTACTTCCGTACTACTGACGTAACTGGTAACTGCGAACTGCCGGAAGGCGTTGAGATGGTAATGCCAGGTGAYAACATCCAGATGACTGTCACTCTGATCAAGACCATCGCAATGGAAGAAGGTCTGCGTTTCGCCATTCGTGAAGGCGGTCGTACCGTCGGCGCCGGCGTCGTAGCCAAGATCATCGCGTAATCGATTGATCTGTTTTGATCGGGCCGGCATAATGGTCGGCCTGATTCAGTTTTTAGGTCAGTAGCTCAATTGGCAGAGCGACGGTCTCCAAAACCGTAGGTTGGGGGTTCGATTCCCTCCTGACCTGCCATTTTCCCTAGAATTTGGCGCGTCTTTTTACAGGATATTAGTAGATGAATGTTAAGGCTGAAGCCAAAGATTCTCGCTTCGATCTGCTTAAGTGGCTCGTTGTTGCTGCTCTGGTAATCGCAGGCGTAGTCGGTAATCAGTATTTCTCTGCTGAGCCTATTCTGTATCGCGTTCTGGCCTTGCTGGTGGTTGCAGCATTGGCTGGTGTGATTGCCCTGCAAACAGCAAAAGGTCAGGCCTTTTGGGTGTTGGCAAAAGAAGCTCGCGTTGAAATTCGTAAGGTCGTTTGGCCAACTCGCCAGGAAACCACGCAGACAACGTTGATCGTTGTGGCTGTTGTTTTGGTTATGGCGCTGTTGTTGTGGGGTTTAGATTCCCTGCTTGGTTGGCTTGTTTCGTTGATTGTCGGCTAAGGGTGTCCCGTGGCTAAGCGTTGGTACGTTGTGCATGCTTACTCGGGTTACGAGAAGCATGTTATGCGCTCGCTGGTAGAGCGTGTAAAGCTCGCTGGTATGGAAGATGTTTTTGGTGAAATTCTGGTCCCTACTGAAGAAGTAGTAGAGATGCGGAATGGCCAGAAGCGCAAAAGCGAGCGTAAGTTCTTTCCGGGCTATGTTCTGGTGCAGATGGAGATGAGCGAGGCGACTTGGCATTTGATCAAGAACACTCCGCGCGTCATGGGTTTCATCGGTGGTACCGCAGATAAACCTGCGCCAATTACCGAGAAAGAAGCCGATGCCATTCTGCGTCGCGTTGCCGACAGTGGTGACAAACCGAAGCCGAAAACATTGTTTGAGCCGGGTGAGATGGTGCGCGTGACCGATGGTCCGTTTGCCGATTTCAGCGGTGTTGTAGAAGAAGTGAATTACGAAAAGAGCCGTATCCAGGTGGCAGTGACTATTTTTGGTCGCTCTACACCGGTCGAGCTGGAGTTCAGTCAGGTCGAGAAGGCATAACTGACATAAGCATCCCTTACCCCGCAGCCCTGGGCTGCGGGGTTTTGTCGTCACTGGGATAAATAGGCAATAACTGGGGAGCCGAAAGGCGCTAGAACCCAAAACTGGAGTAGCACATGGCTAAGAAAATTACGGCTTATATCAAGCTGCAAGTAAAGGCTGCACAAGCCAACCCGTCGCCACCTGTCGGCCCAGCTCTGGGTCAGCACGGCGTGAACATCATGGAATTCTGCAAGGCGTTCAACGCCCGTACCCAGGGCATGGAACCTGGTCTGCCGACTCCAGTGATCATCACTGTTTACAGCGACCGTAGCTTCACCTTTGAAACCAAAAGCACCCCAGCTTCGGTTCTGCTGAAGAAGGCTGCTGGCCTGACCAGCGGTTCGGCTCGTCCGAACACCGTTAAGGTTGGCACTGTGACTCGTGCTCAGCTGGAAGAGATCGCCAAAACCAAACAGGCTGATCTGACTGCCGCTGATATGGATGCAGCTGTGCGTACTATCGCCGGCTCCGCTCGTAGCATGGGCCTCAACGTGGAGGGTGTGTAATGGCTAAGTTGACCAAGCGTCAAAAGGCAATCGCTGAGAAAGTTGAAGCTGGTAAGGCTTACAACTTTGTTGAAGCGGCTGCTCTGCTGGCTGAACTGTCTGCAGTTAAGTTCTCTGAGTCGGTAGATATCGCCGTCAACCTCGGTGTTGACCCGCGTAAATCCGACCAGGTTGTTCGTGGCGCTACCGTGCTGCCGAACGGCTCGGGCAAAAGCGTTCGCGTTGCCGTGTTCACCCAGGGTCCAGCTGCTGAAGCCGCTCTGGCTGCCGGCGCTGACCGCGTAGGTATGGACGATCTGGCTGCTGAAATGAAAGGCGGCGACCTGAACTATGACGTAGTAATTGCCTCCCCGGATGCAATGCGCGTTGTTGGTCAGCTGGGTCAAGTGCTCGGTCCACGTGGCCTGATGCCTAACCCGAAAGTCGGTACCGTTACCCCTGACGTGGCTACCGCTGTGAAGAATGCCAAAGCTGGTCAAGTACGTTTCCGTACTGACAAGAACGGCATCATCCACGGTTCTGTCGGCAAGGTTGGTTTTGACGCCGAGAAGCTGAAGCAGAACGTTGAAGCGCTGATTTCTGACCTCAAGCGTCTGAAGCCATCGACTTCGAAAGGCATCTACGTCAAGCGCGTAACCCTGAGCACCACTATGGGCCCAGGTCTGGTTATCGATCAGAGCTCGCTCGACGCGTAATACATAGAGGCAGCGCAAGCGATTGCGCTGTTTCGACATTTTGGGGTCCCTGCTTTGCGGGGGCTATCCAAGACCGTAGGTGGCGCAAGTCTTAAATTAACAGCCTACGCAGATGGTGCTCCCGGTTCCTTACCGAATCAGACACCAAAACGACATCCGGCTTAGGCCAGATGAAACGGTAACAAGCAGGAGTTTTACCCGTGGCAATTAAACTCGAAGACAAGAAGGCCATCGTCGCTGAAGTCAACGAGGCTGCCAAAGTCGCCCTGTCCGCTGTCGTGGCTGATGCCCGTGGTGTGACTGTAGGCGCGATGACCGGACTCCGTAAAGAGGCCCGCGAAGCTGGCGTATACGTACGTGTTGTACGTAATACCCTGCTCAAGCGCGCTGTTGAAGGCACCGAGTACTCGGTCCTCAACGACGTGTTCAAAGGCCCGACCCTGATTGCATTCTCCAAGGAACATCCGGGCGCTGCTGCTCGTATTTTCAAAGAGTTCGCCAAGGGTCAGGACAAGTTCGAGATCAAGGCAGCTGCGTTTGAGGGCAAGTTCCTCGCAGCAAACGAGATCGACGTGTTGGCTTCGCTGCCAACTCGCGACGAAGCTATTGCGAAGCTGATGAGCGTGATCCAAGGCGCTACCAGCAAGCTGGCTCGTACTCTGGCGGCCATTCGCGACCAGAAAGAAGCTACCGCTGCCTAAGGCAACGCAAACTCTTTCAAAATCATATGTTTAATTTGATGGCTGCGTAGGCTGTCACCCCAATACAGGATTTAAAGTCATGTCTCTGACTAACGAACAAATCATCGAAGCAATCGGCCAGAAAACCGTTCTGGAAGTTGTTGAACTGATCAAAGCAATGGAAGAAACCTTCGGCGTTACCGCTGCTGTTGCCGCAGCTGGCCCAGCTGCTGCTGCCGCTGTTGTTGAAGAGCAAACCGAATTCAACGTGATGTTGGTTGAAGCCGGCGAGAAGAAAGTAAACGTGATCAAGGCAGTTCGTGAACTGACCGGTCTGGGCCTTAAAGAAGCCAAGGCTGTCGTTGACGGCGCTCCTGCCATGGTTCTGGAAGCTGTTGCGAAAGACGCAGCTGACAAAGCCAAAGCTGCTTTGGAAGAAGCTGGCGCCAAAGTCGAGCTCAAGTAAGCGACGACCTTGCGTCTACAGCCGAAGCGACTCGCGTAAGGCTGATGGCTGGTGGCTTTTGCCACCGGCCTTTTTCCGTTCTAGGTCGGCGAATCATTCGCTGGCCTGGGGCGCGAAATACCCGCCCGATGTGGCGGCGCAAACCTAGGGTTTGCAAGAGTTTCTGGCAACTCCCGTCGGAGGGGCCAAATAAGCAGGTGACCAAGCTGGGGAACGCTGATGGCTTACTCATATACTGAGAAAAAACGTATCCGCAAGGACTTTAGCAAGTTGCCGGATGTCATGGATGTGCCTTATCTCCTGGCCATCCAGCTGGATTCGTATCGCGAATTCCTGCAGGCAGGGGCGACCAAGGACCAGTTCCGCGACATTGGCCTGCATGCGGCCTTCAAGTCTGTTTTCCCGATTATCAGCTATTCCGGCAATGCTGCTCTGGAGTATGTCGGTTATCGCTTGGGCGAGCCGGCTTTTGATGTCAAGGAATGTACGCTGCGCGGCGTGACCTATGCCGTACCGCTGCGGGTAAAAGTCCGTCTGATCATTTTCGACAAAGAATCGTCGAACAAAGCGATCAAGGACATCAAAGAGCAAGAAGTGTACATGGGCGAAATTCCGCTCATGACCGAGAACGGTACCTTCGTTATCAACGGTACCGAGCGCGTTATCGTCTCCCAGTTGCACCGCTCCCCAGGCGTGTTCTTCGACCACGACCGTGGCAAGACGCACAGCTCGGGCAAGTTGCTGTACTCGGCGCGGATCATTCCTTACCGCGGCTCCTGGCTGGACTTCGAGTTCGATCCGAAGGACGCTGTGTTCGTGCGTATCGACCGTCGTCGCAAGCTGCCGGCTTCCGTGCTGCTGCGCGCGCTGGGCTACAGCACTGAAGAAGTGCTGGACGCGTTCTACGCGACCAACGTTTTCCACGTTAAGGGCGAATCCCTCAACCTGGAACTGGTTCCGCAGCGTCTGCGTGGTGAAATTGCCGTCCTCGACATCCTCGACGACAAAGGCAAGGTCATCGTTGAGCAAGGCCGCCGGATTACCGCGCGCCATATCAACCAGTTGGACAAGGCCGGCATCAAAGAGCTGGAAGTGCCGATCGACTACCTGATCGGTCGCACCTCGGCCAAGGCCATCGTGCACCCGGCTACCGGCGAAATCATCGCTGAGTGCAACACCGAGCTGAACGTTGAGATCCTGGCCAAAGTGGTCAAGGCTCAGGTTGTGCGCATCGAAACGCTGTACACCAACGACATCGATTGCGGCCCGTTCATCTCCGATACCCTGAAGATCGACAGCACCACCAATCAGTTGGAAGCGCTGGTCGAGATCTACCGCATGATGCGTCCTGGCGAGCCGCCAACCAAGGATGCTGCCGAGACCCTGTTCAACAACCTGTTCTTCAGCGCCGAGCGTTACGACCTGTCGGCCGTAGGCCGCATGAAGTTCAACCGTCGTATCGGTCGCACCGAGATCGAAGGTTCGGGCGTGCTGAGCAAGGAAGATATCGTCGAGGTTCTTAAGACCCTGGTCGACATCCGTAACGGCAAAGGCATCGTCGATGACATCGACCACTTGGGTAACCGTCGTGTTCGCTGCGTAGGCGAAATGGCCGAGAACCAGTTCCGCGTTGGCCTGGTGCGTGTTGAGCGTGCGGTCAAAGAGCGTCTGTCGATGGCTGAAAGCGAAGGCTTGATGCCGCAGGACCTGATCAACGCCAAGCCGGTTGCGGCGGCGGTGAAAGAGTTCTTCGGTTCCAGCCAGCTCTCGCAGTTTATGGACCAGAACAACCCGCTCTCCGAGATCACCCACAAGCGCCGTGTTTCGGCTCTTGGCCCGGGCGGTCTGACCCGTGAGCGTGCTGGCTTCGAAGTCCGTGACGTACACCCGACCCACTACGGCCGTGTGTGCCCGATCGAGACCCCTGAAGGTCCGAACATCGGTCTGATCAACTCCCTGGCAGCCTATGCGCGCACCAACCAGTACGGTTTCCTCGAGAGCCCGTACCGTGTGGTGAAAGACACCCTGGTTACCGACGAAATCGTGTTCCTGTCCGCCATTGAAGAGGCCGATCACGTGATCGCCCAGGCTTCGGCGACCATGAACAACAAAGGTCAGCTGGTTGATGAGTTGGTGGCTGTACGTCACCTCAACGAATTCACCGTTAAAGCGCCTGAAGACGTCACCCTGATGGACGTATCGCCTAAGCAGGTAGTTTCGGTTGCCGCTTCGCTGATCCCGTTCCTCGAGCACGACGACGCCAACCGTGCGTTGATGGGTTCGAACATGCAGCGTCAGGCTGTACCCACCCTGCGCGCTGACAAGCCGCTGGTCGGTACCGGCATGGAGCGCAACGTAGCGCGCGACTCCGGCGTGTGCGTCGTGGCTCGCCGTGGCGGTGTGATCGACTCCGTCGATGCCAGCCGTGTTGTAGTTCGTGTCAATGACGACGAAGTTGAAACTGGCGAAGCCGGTGTCGACATCTACAACCTGACCAAATACACCCGCTCCAACCAGAACACCTGCATCAACCAGCGTCCGCTGGTGAGCAAAGGTGACAAGGTTGAGCGCAGCGACATCCTGGCCGACGGCCCGTCCACCGATATGGGTGAACTGGCGCTGGGTCAGAACATGCGCGTCGCGTTCATGCCGTGGAACGGTTACAACTTCGAAGACTCCATCTGCCTCTCCGAGCGCGTGGTGCAAGAAGATCGTTTCACCACCATCCACATTCAGGAACTGACCTGTGTGGCGCGTGACACCAAGCTCGGCTCGGAAGAAATCACTTCCGACATCCCGAACGTCGGTGAATCTGCGCTGAACAAGCTGGACGAAGCAGGCATCGTGTATGTCGGCGCTGAAGTGGGCCCAGGTGACATTCTGGTTGGCAAGGTCACGCCTAAAGGCGAAACCCAGCTGACTCCGGAAGAGAAGCTGCTGCGTGCGATCTTCGGTGAGAAGGCGTCTGACGTTAAAGACACCTCCCTGCGTGTGCCGACTGGCACCAAAGGTACCGTGATCGACGTGCAGGTCTTCACCCGCGACGGCGTTGAGCGTGATGCGCGTGCCCTGTCGATCGAGAAGAGCCAGCTCGACGAGATCCGTAAGGACCTCAACGAAGAGTTCCGCATCGTTGAAGGCGCAACCTTCGAACGTCTGCGTTCCGCTCTGGTTGGCAAGAAAGCCGAAGGCGGCGCTGGCCTGAAGAAAGGCGCAGAAGTTACCGACGAGTTCCTCGACGGCCTCGAGCGCGGCCAGTGGTTCAAGCTGCGCATGGCTGACGATGCCCTGAACGAGCAGTTGGAAAAGGCCCAGGCCTACATCTCCGACCGCCGTCAGCTGCTCGACGACAAGTTCGAAGAC
Source organism: Pseudomonas sp. 1928-m (assembly GCF_029269135.1). Classification (NCBI taxonomy): domain Bacteria; kingdom Pseudomonadati; phylum Pseudomonadota; class Gammaproteobacteria; order Pseudomonadales; family Pseudomonadaceae; genus Pseudomonas; species Pseudomonas sp. 1928-m. Next base: position 11,359 of record NZ_JARIXO010000010.1, read on the forward strand.
AAGAAGCGCAAACTGCAGCAGGGCGATGACCTGGCTCCAGGCGTGCTGAAGATCGTCAAGGTCTACCTGGCAATCCGTCGCCGCATCCAGCCGGGTGACAAGATGGCCGGTCGTCACGGTAACAAGGGTGTGGTCTCGGTGATCATGCCGGTTGAAGACATGCCGCACGACATCCACGGTACGCCGGTGGACATCGTACTGAACCCGCTGGGCGTACCGTCGCGTATGAACGTCGGTCAGATCCTTGAAACCCACCTGGGCCTCGCGGCCAAAGGTCTGGGCGAGAAGATCAACCGCATGCTCGAAGAGCAGCGCAAGGTCGCTGAGCTGCGTAAGTTTATGCAGCAGATCTACAACGAGATTGGCGGTCGTCAGGAAAGCCTGGATGAGCTGAGCGATCAGGAAATCCTTCGCTTGGCGCACAACCTCAAAGGCGGTGTGCCAATGGCCACCCCGGTGTTCGACGGCGCCAAGGAAAGCGAAATCAAGGCCATGCTGAAACTGGCAGATCTGCCAGAAAGCGGCCAGATGCGCCTGATCGACGGCCGTACTGGTAACCAGTTCGAGCGTCCGACCACCGTTGGCTATATGTACATGCTGAAACTGAACCACCTGGTGGACGACAAGATGCACGCGCGTTCCACGGGTTCCTACAGCCTGGTTACTCAGCAGCCGCTGGGTGGTAAGGCGCAGTTCGGTGGTCAGCGCTTCGGTGAGATGGAGGTCTGGGCACTGGAAGCTTACGGCGCCGCCTACACCCTGCAGGAAATGCTGACCGTGAAGTCGGACGACGTGAACGGCCGTACCAAGATGTACAAAAACATCGTGGACGGTGATCACCGTATGGAGCCGGGCATGCCCGAGTCCTTCAACGTACTGATCAAAGAGATCCGTTCGCTGGGTATCGACATCGATCTGGAAACCGAATAACACGTGACGCGAATCGAGAGCGGGGCACCACAGCCCGCTCTCTGCTCCGCCAGGAGGAAAGGCCTTGAAAGACCTACTGAATTTGCTGAAAAACCAGGGTCAAGTCGAAGAGTTCGATGCCATTCGCATCGGCCTTGCTTCGCCTGAGATGATCCGTTCGTGGTCGTTCGGTGAAGTTAAAAAACCGGAAACCATCAACTACCGTACGTTCAAGCCTGAGCGTGACGGCCTGTTCTGCGCCAAGATCTTTGGCCCGGTAAAGGATTACGAGTGCCTGTGCGGTAAGTACAAGCGCTTGAAGCATCGCGGCGTGATCTGCGAGAAGTGCGGCGTTGAAGTGGCCCTGGCCAAGGTTCGTCGTGAGCGCATGGCGCACATCGAACTGGCTTCGCCGGTTGCCCACATCTGGTTCCTCAAGTCGCTGCCGAGCCGTATCGGTTTGCTGATGGACATGACCCTGCGTGATATCGAACGCGTTCTTTACTTCGAGAGCTATGTCGTTATCGACCCAGGCATGACCACCCTGGAAAAAGGCCAGCTGCTCAACGACGAGCAGTACTTCGAAGCCCTCGAAGAGTTCGGTGATGACTTCGACGCCCGCATGGGTGCTGAAGCCGTTCGCGAACTGCTGCACGCGATCGACCTGGAACACGAGATTGGCCGTCTGCGCGAAGAAATTCCGCAAACCAACTCGGAAACCAAGATCAAGAAGCTGTCCAAGCGTCTGAAGCTGATGGAAGCTTTCCTCGGTTCGGGCAACCTGCCTGAGTGGATGGTGTTGACCGTTCTGCCGGTTCTGCCGCCAGACCTGCGTCCGCTGGTTCCGCTCGACGGTGGCCGCTTCGCGACCTCGGATCTCAACGATCTGTATCGCCGCGTGATCAACCGTAACAACCGCCTCAAGCGCCTGCTCGATCTGTCCGCACCGGACATCATCGTGCGCAACGAAAAGCGCATGCTGCAGGAAGCGGTCGATGCCCTGCTCGACAACGGCCGTCGCGGTCGCGCCATCACTGGCTCGAACAAGCGTCCGCTGAAATCCTTGGCTGACATGATCAAGGGTAAGCAAGGTCGCTTCCGTCAGAACCTGCTCGGTAAGCGCGTGGACTACTCCGGTCGTTCCGTTATTACCGTGGGCCCGACTCTGCGTCTGCATCAGTGCGGTCTGCCGAAGAAGATGGCTCTCGAGCTGTTCAAGCCGTTCATTTTCGGCAAGCTGGAAATGCGTGGTCTGGCGACCACCATCAAGGCCGCGAAGAAGATGGTCGAGCGCGAGCTGCCAGAGGTTTGGGACGTTCTCGCCGAAGTAATTCGCGAACACCCCGTGCTGCTCAACCGTGCACCAACCCTTCACCGTCTGGGCATCCAGGCGTTTGAACCGGTTCTGATCGAAGGTAAAGCGATTCAGCTGCACCCGCTGGTCTGCGCCGCGTACAACGCCGACTTCGATGGTGACCAGATGGCCGTGCACGTACCGCTGACGCTGGAAGCCCAGCTAGAAGCGCGCGCACTGATGATGTCGACCAACAACATCCTGTCGCCTGCCAACGGTGAGCCGATCATCGTACCGTCCCAGGACGTGGTACTGGGTCTGTACTACATGACCCGTGAAGCGGTAAACGCCAAGGGCGAAGGTCGCGTGTTCGCTGACCTGCAGGAAGTTGACCGGGTATTCCGTGGCGGCGAAGCCTCGCTGCATGCGCGGGTAAAAGTGCGCATCAACGAAGTGATCAAAGATCGCGACGGCAGCATCACCAAGAACACCCGTATCGTCGACACCACTGTCGGCCGTGCGCTGCTGTTCCAAATCGTGCCGGACGGCCTGTCGTATGACGTGGTCAACCAGTCGATGAAGAAGAAGGCGATCTCCAAGCTGATCAACCAGTGCTACCGCACCGTTGGCTTGAAAGACACCGTGATCTTCGCTGACCAGCTGATGTACACCGGTTTCGCCTATTCGACCATCTCCGGTGTGTCGATCGGTGTGAACGACTTCGTTATCCCGGATGAGAAGGCGCGCATCATTGACGCCGCCACCGAGGAAGTTAAAGAGATCGAATCGCAGTACGCCTCCGGCCTGGTAACCCAGGGCGAGAAGTACAACAAAGTGATCGACCTCTGGTCCAAGGCCAACGACGAAGTGTCCAAGGCGATGATGGCCAACCTCTCGAAAGAGAAAGTCATCGACCGCGACGGCAAAGAAGTCGAGCAAGAGTCGTTCAACTCGATGTACATGATGGCTGACTCCGGTGCTCGTGGTAGCGCCGCTCAGATCCGTCAGCTGGCCGGTATGCGTGGTCTGATGGCCAAGCCGGACGGCTCGATCATCGAGACGCCGATCACCGCGAACTTCCGCGAGGGTCTGTCGGTTCTGCAGTACTTCATCTCGACGCACGGTGCTCGTAAGGGTCTTGCGGATACCGCGTTGAAAACGGCGAACTCCGGTTACCTGACCCGTCGTCTGGTAGACGTGGCGCAGGATCTGGTGGTTACCGCAATCGATTGCGGCACCGAGCATGGCCTGCTGATGACGCCACACATTGAAGGCGGTGACGTAGTTGAGCCGCTGGGTGAGCGCGTGCTGGGTCGAGTAATCGCCCGTGACGTGTTCAAGCCAGGCACCGAAGAAGTCATCGTTCCTGCCGGTACTCTGGTTGATGAGCAGTGGGTTGAATTCATCGAGCTGAACAGCATCGATGAAGTGATCGTGCGTTCGCCGATCACCTGTGAAACCCGCTACGGCATCTGCGCCAAGTGCTACGGTCGCGACCTGGCTCGTGGTCACCAGATCAACATTGGTGAGGCGGTCGGTGTTATCGCAGCTCAGTCGATTGGTGAGCCGGGTACCCAGCTGACCATGCGTACGTTCCACATCGGCGGTGCGGCTAGCCGGACCTCGGCTGCTGACAGCGTACAAGTGAAGAACGGCGGTGCTGTACGTCTGCACAACCTGAAGCACGTTGAGCGCCTCGACGGCAACCTGATCGCGGTATCGCGTTCCGGTGAGCTGGCGATTGCCGACGAGTTCGGTCGTGAGCGCGAGCGTTACAAGCTGCCGTACGGTGCGGTGATTTCGGTGAAGGAAGGCGACAAGGTCGACGCTGGCGCAATCGTCGCCAAGTGGGACCCGCACACCCACCCAATCGTGACCGAAATGAAAGGTACCGTGACCTACGTGGGCATGGAAGAAGGCATCACCATCAAGCGTCAGACTGACGAATTGACTGGTTTGACCAACATCGAAGTCCTCGATCCGAAAGATCGTCCGGCTGCCGGCAAGGACATTCGTCCAGCGGTGAAGATGGTGGGCGAAGATGGCAAGGATCTGCTGCTGCCAGGTACCGACGTACCAGCTCAGTACTTCCTGCCGGCCAACGCCCTGGTGGGTGTGGCGAACGGTGCCCAGGTGGCGGTCGGTGATGTTATCGCCCGTATTCCTCAGGAAACCTCGAAGACCCGTGACATCACCGGTGGTCTGCCGCGCGTTGCTGACCTGTTCGAAGCACGTCGTCCGAAAGAAGCTTCGATTCTGGCGGAAATCAGCGGCACCATCGCGTTCGGTAAAGAGACCAAGGGCAAGCGCCGTCTGGTCATTACCCCGAACGACGGTAGCGATCCGTACGAAGAGCTGATTCCGAAGTGGCGTCACCTGAACGTGTTCGAAGGTGAACAGGTCAACAAGGGTGAAGTTATCTCCGACGGTCCGAGCGACCCGCACGATATCCTGCGTTTGCTGGGTGTCAGCGCGCTGGCCAAGTACATCGTCAACGAGATCCAGGACGTGTACCGCCTGCAGGGCGTGAAGATCAACGACAAGCACATCGAAACCATCCTGCGCCAGATGTTGCGCAAGGTTGAAGTGGCTGAGTCGGGCGATTCCACCTTCATCAAGGGCGACCAGATGGAGTTGACCGCGGTACTGGGTGAGAACGAGCGTCTGGCAGCAGAAGACAAGTTCGTTGCCAAGTACACCCGCGTTCTGCTGGGTATCACCAAAGCGTCGTTGTCCACCGAGTCGTTTATCTCGGCGGCCTCCTTCCAGGAAACCACCCGCGTTCTTACCGAAGCGGCTGTTACTGGCAAGCGCGACTACCTGCGTGGCCTGAAAGAAAACGTGGTTGTGGGTCGTCTGATCCCAGCCGGTACCGGTCTGGCCTATCACAGCGAGCGCAAGCGCAAGCGTGAAGCGGCTCAGCCGGTACGTGTCAGCGCCAGTGAAGTGGAAGCCGCACTGACCGAAGCGCTGAACTCCAGCAGTAATTAAGTACAAAGCCCCGCTAGTTCGCTAGCGGGGCTTTGTCTTGACTGGGGCAGTGAGTCTCTTTAGACTCATGCACCCCTAAATTTGGCAGGGCACGTGCTCTGCCATTTTGTTTGTAGGGTAATAGCGTCGCAAGACAACAGTGGAGCTTAAGATGGCAACTATCAACCAGCTGGTACGTCAGCCGCGTAAGCGCATCGTCGAGAAATCCGACGTGCCTGCGCTGCAGAACTGCCCGCAGCGTCGTGGTGTGTGCACTCGCGTGTATACCACTACGCCGAAAAAACCTAACTCGGCACTGCGTAAAGTATGCCGTGTGCGCCTGACCAACGGTTTCGAGGTTTCCTCGTACATCGGCGGTGAAGGCCACAATCTGCAAGAGCACAGCGTCGTACTGATTCGCGGCGGCCGTGTAAAAGACTTGCCAGGTGTGCGTTATCACACCGTGCGCGGTTCGCTGGATACCTCCGGCGTTAAAGACCGTAAGCAGGGTCGTTCGAAGTACGGTACTAAGCGTCCGAAGTAATAGGCGTCTGAAGTACCCGGTGCGTGCACCGAATTGCAGTTTTTTATTTATCTGAGTCGATAAGAGTAAGGTCGGGCATCCATCTAACGATGCAGTCCCGGGCTAACCTGAAGACCGTTTGAGGGCTTATCAAATGCCAAGACGTCGTGTAGCAGCCAAGCGCGAAGTGCTTGACGATCCAAAATACGGAAGCCAAATCCTGGCCAAGTTCATGAACCACGTGATGGAAAGCGGCAAGAAAGCCGTTGCCGAGCGTATCGTTTATGGCGCCCTGGACAAGGTTAAAGAGCGTAAGAACAGCGATCCCCTGGAAATCTTCGAGAAAGCTCTCGACGCCATCGCTCCGCTGGTCGAAGTGAAGTCGCGCCGTGTAGGCGGTGCTACTTACCAGGTTCCGGTCGAAGTTCGTCCGTCCCGTCGTAACGCTCTTGCCATGCGCTGGCTGGTAGATTTCGCCCGTAAGCGTGGCGAGAAGTCTATGGCTCTGCGTTTGGCTGGCGAATTGCTGGATGCCGCTGAAGGCAAAGGTGCTGCAGTTAAGAAGCGTGAAGACGTGCACCGTATGGCTGAAGCCAACAAGGCTTTCTCGCACTACCGCTTCTAATTATCGCGCTTCTAAATTTGCGAGGGCTTTATGGCTCGTACTACACCGATTAACCGTTACCGTAACATCGGTATCGTGGCTCACGTGGACGCGGGTAAAACCACGACCACCGAGCGTGTGCTTTTCTATACAGGCAAAAGCCACAAGATGGGCGAGGTGCATGACGGCGCCGCGACCACAGACTGGATGGTGCAGGAGCAGGAGCGTGGTATTACCATTACTTCCGCTGCCATCACCGCCTTCTGGAAAGGTTCCGAGAAGCAGTACAAAGATGAGCACCGCTTCAACGTCATCGATACCCCCGGCCACGTTGACTTCACCATTGAAGTTGAGCGTTCGCTGCGTGTACTCGACGGCGCGGTCGTTGTGTTCTGCGGTACCTCGGGCGTTGAGCCGCAGTCGGAAACCGTATGGCGTCAGGCCAACAAGTACGGCGTTCCACGTCTTGTTTACGTCAACAAGATGGACCGTGCCGGTGCTGACTTCCTGCGCGTGATCGGTCAGATCAAGCAGCGTCTGGGTCACACTCCGGTGCCGATCCAGCTGGCCATTGGTGCTGAAGACAACTTCCAGGGTCAGATCGATCTGATCAACATGCAAGCTGTCTACTGGAACGATGCCGACAAGGGTATGGTTCCTGTGCGCAAGGACATTCCGGCTGAATTGCTGGAAGAAGCCGAGAAGTGGCGCGGCAACATGGTTGAGGCTGCTGCCGAAGCCAACGAAGAGCTGATGAACAAGTACCTCGAAGGTGAAGAACTCACCATCGAAGAAATCAAGGGCGCTCTGCGTCAGCGTACTATCGCTGGTGAAATCGTTCTGGCTGTTTGCGGTTCTTCCTTCAAGAACAAGGGTGTTCCCCTGGTTCTCGACGCCGTTATCGACTTCCTGCCTGCGCCGACTGACATTCCTGCTATCAAGGGTACTGACCCGGATAACGAGGAAATTCAGCTGGAGCGTCATGCAGACGACAGCGAGCCGTTCTCGGCTCTGGCGTTCAAGATCGCTACCGACCCATTCGTGGGTACCTTGACCTTCGTCCGCGTCTACTCGGGCGTGTTGGCCTCCGGTGACGGCGTGATCAACTCGGTTAAAGGTAAGAAAGAGCGCGTGGGCCGTATGGTGCAAATGCACGCAAACGCCCGCGAAGAGATCAAGGAAGTGCGCGCTGGTGACATCGCGGCCTTGATCGGCATGAAGGACGTCACCACTGGTGAGACTCTGTGCAACGCTGACAAGCCAATCATCCTGGTTCGTATGGACTTCCCGGAGCCGGTTATTTCGGTTGCCGTAGAGCCTAAGACCAAGGACGACCAGGAAAAAATGGGTATCGCTCTGGGCAAGCTTGCTCAGGAAGATCCATCTTTCCGCGTTAAGACTGATGAAGAGACTGGTCAGACGATCATCTCCGGTATGGGCGAGTTGCACCTGGACATCCTGGTCGACCGCATGCGCCGCGAGTTCAACGTCGAAGCCAACATCGGCAAGCCTCAGGTTTCCTATCGTGAGCGCATCACGAAGAGCTGTGAAATCGAAGGCAAGTTCGTGCGTCAGTCCGGTGGTCGTGGTCAGTTCGGTCACTGCTGGGTTCGCTTTGCACCTGCTGACGAAGGTCAGGAAGGTTTGCAGTTCGTGAACGAAGTAGTGGGTGGTGTGATTCCGAAGGAATACATCCCGGCTATCCAGAAGGGTATCGAAGAGCAGATGAAGAACGGCGTTGTTGCCGGCTATCCGCTGATCGGCCTGAAGGCTACCGTGTTCGATGGTTCCTACCACGACGTCGACTCTAACGAGATGGCGTTCAAGGTGGCTGCTTCCATGGCGACCAAGCAACTGGCCCAGAAGGGCGGTGGTGAGTTGCTCGAGCCGATCATGGCGGTAGAGGTTGTTACCCCAGAAGACTACATGGGTGATGTGATGGGCGACCTTAACCGTCGTCGCGGCATGATCCTGGGTATGGAAGACACGATCTCCGGCAAGGTGATTCGTGCTGAAGTTCCGCTGGGTGAGATGTTCGGTTATGCGACCGACGTCCGTTCCATGTCTCAGGGTCGCGCAAGCTACTCCATGGAATTCAAAAAATACAATACGGCTCCGTCGCACATCGTCGAGTCTGTAACCAAAAAACAAGGCTGATTCAGCCCCTTTAAGCTAGGAGTTAATTGTCGTGGCTAAAGAAAAATTTGAACGTAACAAACCGCACGTCAACGTTGGCACTATCGGTCACGTTGACCACGGTAAAACCACTCTGACCGCTGCTCTGACCCGCGTCTGCTCCGAAGTATTCGGTTCGGCCAAGGTTGACTTCGACAAGATCGACAGCGCCCCAGAAGAAAAAGCTCGCGGTATCACCATCAACACCGCTCACGTTGAATACGATTCGGCTGTGCGTCACTACGCACACGTTGACTGCCCAGGTCACGCTGACTACGTAAAAAACATGATCACCGGTGCTGCGCAGATGGACGGCGCTATCCTGGTTTGCTCGGCCGCTGATGGTCCGATGCCGCAAACCCGTGAGCACATCCTGCTGTCCCGTCAGGTAGGTGTTCCGTATATCGTGGTCTTCCTGAACAAGGCTGACATGGTTGACGACGCCGAGCTGCTGGAGCTGGTGGAAATGGAAGTGCGTGATCTGCTCAGCACTTACGATTTCCCAGGCGACGATACTCCGATCATCATCGGTTCCGCTCTGATGGCTCTGAACGGTCAAGACGACAACGAGATGGGCACCACTGCCGTCAAGAAGTTGGTTGAAACTCTGGACAGCTACATCCCTGAGCCAGTTCGTGCTATCGACAAGCCGTTCCTGATGCCAATTGAAGACGTATTCTCGATCTCCGGTCGTGGCACCGTGGTAACTGGCCGTATCGAGCGCGGTATCGTCAAGATTCAGGAAGAAATCGAGATCGTTGGTCTGCGTGATACCACCAAGACCACCTGTACCGGTGTTGAAATGTTCCGC
>NZ_JARIXO010000011.1:0-11680 GCF_029269135.1 Pseudomonas sp. 1928-m
CTATATGCCACCCTGAATTTTGCGCATCAATAGTAACTTACGAATTATTCGACACCAGCAACATCCAGGATCAAAATATTAAAAAACACGCCAAGGGCGATATTGAGAAAAAAGTTTTCACTCTCACTAACACCAATAATGAGTGGCGCATTAAAACAGGCATGGGAAATCCATATATTCTTAGCGAGGTATACAACAAAAAAATTGCCATGCGAAGCGGCCTCTAACAATGCGCTCAAATCGCTCACTTCGTTCGCTGGGACGGGCTAAAGCCCGCCCCTTACCTTAATCGTTAGGCTCTTTCATGATATTCCTGGCACTCACACGTAAAGGTTATGAAAGCTACCAAAGCATTGAAAATAATTCGTATCTTTCTCTCTGGCTATCTGCAGGAATATTCTCCAATACAGAACTTGTGGCACTCAGAGAGTCAGGCGCAGTACTCTCGGACTTTAACTACACTATTGAGCCTAACGACAAAGAAGCAATATCATGCGCAATCGATACCATCAAAGAGCACCATCCGAATGAAACGGTGTGGGTAGAATCCTGAATTACGGTTTTTCACCTGCGTTCGGCTCTCAATTTTGGTCAAGCCTAACAACTGGTTCAAACCGTTCGCTGCGCTCACTGGGACGGGCTAAAGCCCGCCCCTTAACCAAACGTTAGGGTTCTCATCGGAGAAATTGATGGCTAATCGAACTCCAGAACAAGACCTCATTAATCAATTTGTTACTCACATTGAGCAACATGCTGACGACAGCGTGAAAATTAAATCAATAATTAACACTAACTGTAAATCAAGAAAATTCGCTGATATTGAGTTCGTATCCAAATTAAATCTGCACTGGGTTATCGAGGCAAAAAGCGATGACTCAAAAGACAAACACAACACAGTGCACAAAATATTTGGAGAGTTACTAAAGGAAACGGGTAGAACCAATCGATCTGATTGTCGCCACGCAATACTGATCCCTGACTCTGCAGTGGCGTTTTACAGCCGTGCATTTCAATCAATAGATCGTGAAAAATTTCTTGGTTTTGGAAAGCTAATACCAATCGACACTGTGTTTACAAGCAGCGCAAATGGCGTAAAGCAACTCACATGGGCATCTATGTACGATGCACACAAATCCTAACTAGTGGTTCAAGTCGTTCGCTTCGCTCACTCGGGACGGGCTAAAGCCCGCCCCTTAACCAAACGTTAGGCAACCTCCGGAATAATTTTTCCGTTTGCATCACCCGCAACACCGCATCGCCAGTACGTTTTCCAGAGTTACTGGCACTATCAAAAGGAGTTGGTTTATGCCGGACAACGTCACAATTAACTTACCAACTCCGACATTATCATCGGCGGTGCACGCCTTTTCTTTCTGCGCTGCGGTGGCTACCGTGTCAGACCGGCCAGGCCTAACAACTGGCTCAAATCGTTCGCTGCGCTCACTGGGACGGGCTAAAGCCCGCCCCTTAGCCAAACGTTAGGCAACCTCCGGAATAATTTTTTCCGTTTGCATCACCCACAACACCGCGTCGCCAGTACATTTTCCATAGTTACTGGCATTATCAAAAGGAGTTGGTTTATGCCGGACAACGTAACAATTAACTTACCAAATCCGACACTAGCATCGGCGGTGCCTGCCTTTTCTTTCTGCGTTGCGGCGGCTACCTTGTCAGACCTGCCAGGCCTAACAACTGGCTCAAATCGTTCGCTGCGCTCACTGGGACGGGCTAAAGCCCGCCCCTTAGCCAAACGTTATGCACCAATGCAATTCAGGTGGAATCACAAATAATGCATTTCAATGTTCAACCGCTTGACGCCTTAACTATGGTGTTAGACCCTTTGCTTGCAATAGGCTTCCTTGTAGCAGCATATCTCTTCCAGTCAGCATCAAGAGCCTCTGAAAACAAAGCATATGGGGAATTATCTATAGGTTGCCGCTTTATGTTTTTCGCCTACGTATCTCCTTTTATTTTTTTATTCTTTGGAGATATTATTCATGGAGAAAAACTAATTGATTACTTGGCCTACTACTCCAGCCTTCCATACTCGCTAAGCCTCGCTGGTGGGCTGCTCTTCATGCTGAGTGCCGCACATCAATTAAAAGCACAACAGAAGCAGAGCAATAGAAATTTACCAAGCGCATAACAACTGGTTCAAACCGTTCGCTGCGCTCACTGGGACGGGCTAAAGTCCGCCCCTTAACCAAACGTTATACACACTTGCCATCCAACATCGGCGCCAAAGCATGAACGACATTTCCGATCTTCAGAATCTCGAACTACATGACGCCATTCTTTTAGGCATAAATTTAGATCCCATAAATTGTGCAGCAGAAATCAGACTTGCATACTATCCAAGTGAAGGAGCAAGCGATCGCATTGAAGGCACTCTAAAATTCGGTGACGTCAGCAATTTCAATCAATTACTTGACTTCGAGCTAATGACAAAGCACGCGTCGTTCGGCAATATCAGTTACTGGGTAACAGGTGAAACCCCTGGGCTTACTCATATATATCTGGCGCGAGGGCTGATTTCCATTACTTCGAAGTCAGTTGAAATGGCCAACGGTGTATAACAATTGGTTCAAATCACTCGCTTCGCTCGCTGGGACGGGCTAAAGCCCGCCCCTTAACCATACGTTAGACCTCGGAGCAAACCAAGTTGTCTAACCAATCGTTTAAGTTCGTTACAGATACTTCGTCGATTTGCGTATTCGACCTAGGCTCGCTTAAACATCGCCTGGACGATGACGTCGACTGGTGGTGCTGGCCACCTGACGAACAAGTCAACGAATTAAATGCAGGAAACGTAGCGTTCATAGATATCGGCAGCGATGGAAGCTACATTGCCAGTGTTCAATTCACGCCTCTTGCTAACCCACAAATCGAGGCCCGACTATCGTGCCCGACAGGCCAGGTTTTTATAGGGGCTGGCGAGGAAGTTACAGCTGACGGCCTAGAACCAGACTGTACAAGAGGCGGTATATTTCTCTCCCTCCCACCAGGCAATGCCACACTTCAAATGGAGCGAGGCACCGAGAAATTTGAGTTGCGCCTGGCGCTATTGCTTGGCGTTGAGGCATCCACCAATGAATTTAAACAACCACTTCATCTATAAATTAACCAACGGTCTAACAAGCGGTTCAAGATCGCTCGCTTCGCTCACTGGGACGGGCTAAAGCCCGCCCCTTAACCATACGTTAGGTGCCAAATATAAATGGGCGTAGAAGACCTCTCAGAGCCACTTAAGACGATCCTTGACAGCGAAGTCGCTCTTGGAAATCAAATTCAGGAAATTTCTGCGTGGTCACCAAAATGCGAGCTGCTAGTTATCTTGCGCAGACCATTTAACTCTCAATATAAAGTTTGCCCTGATGTCGAATTCGCGGAGATCAACGACGCCCATTATTGGCAGTCCGAGTATCGCTTTCGTGGCGGCATCCAGATTCTGGCATGCGCTTTCGGCAGGTAACAAAAGGTGTGTTGTCACCTAACTATGCGCTCAAATCGTTCGCTTCGCTCACTGGGACTGGCTAAAGCCAGCCCCTTAGCTTAATCGTTAGGGAACAAATGTACATACTCCGAGCAATTTCATACGCCATAATCGCATCGATATTTATATTTCTGTGCAACAACTTGCTTACAGTGTCATTGCTTACGAATTCGCAAAAATACTCATCTATAGTGATTGCGTTTATCGCCTGGGGCATCCCAGCATTCGTGGTTTCACTCATTACAGCAAAATTATTCCCCACAAAACTGATGCTTAAAGCAATAACAATTATCCTCACAATATTTTCATTAATTTTCTTAACAACAGAAACAGTTAACCACGCTACAGCCGCACAAGAAAGCTTACTAGCACAACTATTTTACTTGCTACCATACATGGCAACCGTGCTATCCATAATGCTTGGATTTTACCTAGGGTTTAGGCGGCAGTCCCCTAACTAGTGGTTCAAATCGTTCGCTTCGCTCACTGGGACGGGCTAAAGCCCGCCCCTTAACCAAACGTTAGGCCACAGATGAAAGTTTTTGGACCTCCTGAAGGCTGCTACCTATATCTTCACGGCGTAGCAGTAACATCATCTATTAGCCTAGCCGATGGCGTGGAATTGCTGCCGGCTGGGCGTCCTAAACTATCCTCCTCTCTCTTAGATAACATGGAGCGAGACGAGGATCGTGCTGTTCTAATGCTCTTTTTGCCTAGGGTTTCCTCACAGCTACGAATAACCGGAGCTAACGCACAGGAAGTTGCGACGCGAGCGTGGAACGGTGTGTGGGACGGCATGTTAGTAGGCGCTCTGGCGGGGTACGAGGTGACATGCAATCTCCAGTCAAATTCGCCTATTGAGGAACTTACTGAAATATCAAATATTCACGTGACCAACCACCATCTGCGCGGACTGCGAAGTTGGCCCCCTGCCACCTTGAAAGAAGAACAGTGCGAGTGGCTTAAAACTCACTTTTCGAGCGCGCGCTCTCTAATGAGTAAAGACTCTTATCGCGACGCAGTACATGCGCTTTCTAGCTATAAGTGGCACAGCCTACCTAGAGCCCAGCTCGCTATGATTTGGTCGGGAATTGAGGGGCTCTTTGGCATAGATAGTGAAATAACGTTCAAGTTGAGTATGGGCATCGCAAAGTTTCTAGGCGAGAGTGTAGAAGAGCAGCGCCAAATCTTTCAGGATACAAAGAACCTCTACAGGGCTCGTTCGAAAGCAGTCCATGGCGGAAAGATCAAGGGAGATGTGCAGAATGCAATTACCGAATCCGCCATTCTTCTGAAGCGTCTAATCTTGCGGGCATCGGAGCAGGGTCGGATACCAGACATCGAACAGCTAATCATCTAGGCTGCAGCCTAACAATAGGTTCAAGCCGTTCGCTTCGCTCACTCGGGACCGGCTAAAGCCGGCCCCTTAACCAAACGTTAGGTTCGCTAAAGGAGTTTTGTGTACGCATGGAATTACTAAGCATCGTTGATACCGCAGTAAAAATCGGCCTTGGTGCACTAATCTCAGGCGTTGCCACGTACTGGGTCACAAAGCTCAATCATGAAAATGACATAGCGAAGACAAAACTAAAAAGGCAGCGTGAATTAATCGAGGAAATTGCTGGGCAAACAGAAGAGTTTTCCTCTGCAACCCTAAAATATTGGGCTTACATGGTTGAGCATGTACGCTACGCAGAGCGCGACAAGCCGGCTCCAGATCACTTACCTACGCGTATAAAATCAGCTGAAACAGAGCTTTTCGACAAATTTAGCCAGCTTGCTAGCGCAGAAGGAAAACTAATTTTATTAGGCTCAACTAAAGCGCAAGAGCTTTTACGTGATTACGGCGAGTACATCAAAGAATTTAGAAGAGTGGCATGGCACGGAAACACTTCCCTCAAAGAAGCTGACCTTGACACTTTTAGATCCAACATACTCATCAAGCGTAAAAAGCTTTATGAAGAGATACGTGCTGTCTATGCATAGCAAACCTAACAATTGGTTCAAACCGTTCGCTTCGCTCACTCGGGACCGGCTAAAGCCGGCCCCTTAACCAAACGTTAGGCGCAAGAGCAAAGCCATGGTCGATGTCCGTGCCCAAGAACACAGCAGCCGCATCGCGGTGCCAGCACAGAATCGAGCGGCCGCCTGAAGATAGAGGCCGTTATTTGTGCTCAGCAAGGGAGTTGCTTTCAGGAAATGCGCACATCACAAATAACTTCCGGGGTCGAAACCGACACACCGTGCGCCCCGCCGGTTAAGCTCAGCGCTGGCAGTAAGTCCTGCGTCCGGCTCGAAGTCCGCTGCCTAACAACTGGTTCAAGTCACTCGCTTTGCTCGTTCGGGACCGCGTTCCGCGGCCCCTTAACCAAACGTTATGCGCCACAGGTAAATCCATGCCAGCCTATAGCCTCCATTGTCCAGACAATGATTCAAGCATGTGTGGGTCTGCAGATAAGCTCTTCCTATCTGGCGTACCTTTCTGCCTGGCTTGTGGCTTCAAAACCGACCTGTACTTCATAAACTCTGAATTCAGGGTGAAACGAAGGGTTTACGACCTTTCAGCTACCCACGATGGTTATTACATTGCCTCCTTAAAGTTCAAGGAGGCGTGTAATCGCTTAGGTCTTCACGGCTTAGAGTTTCTGCCATTGCCTTCTGATCCTGAGTTCTTTGTGGTCAAGCCAACCACAATTACGCTATTTGATTTCAAAAGCAGAAAAACTCGCTTTGAGGGCTTGTGTTCTAATTGCAACCAATGCAGGGCAGTTGCGGGGGCAACCCCGGTATTCCTGTTAGCCGAGCCTGAATCTGATCTATCTGGCACTGATATAGTCTTTGGCTCTGGTAATAGCCGCAGTAGAGTCCTTCTTGCCAGCGAGCATGCTAAAACGTCTCTGCAAGTAGAAGGGCTTAGGGGCTTAGAGTTCCAGGCGGTCGCGCATAACTAGCGGTTCAAATCGTTCGCTTCGCTCACTGGGACGGGCTAAAGCCCGCCCCTTAACCAAACGTTAGAGGTCTTAATGGCTCGGAAGCTCACCTCTGCTTTTAAAATTGCAATAGTAATCGCCGCCGCAAGCGCAATTATTTTCACTATCTTCGGTGGACTGACTTACGGTTATACCTTGTCCAATATTTTATTATTTTCTGCCTTAGGCGCTATCCTCGGTGCTATTGGAGCACCACACATCGAGCCAAAGGCTTTTAGTCACCCTATTACTTGGCAGGTATGTTTCTCAATATTAGGTTGCCTACTCATTGCTTTTTATTTGCAAGCTGGACCAGAAGGCTATGCGCTGGCTACGATTATTGGCGGTCTCCTTGGATACGCTGCTCCCACATGGGTTAAGCACATTCAGGCTCCGTAATTGCAACCTCTAACAAATGGTTCAAACCGTTCGCTTCGCTCTCTGGGGCGGGCTAAAGCCCGCCCCTTAACCAAACGTTAGGAGCCCTACATTGCTTCTTCAAAATATCGAAATAGCAATTCACTACTCTGCGGGGCTACTTTTGGTTGGCTTAGCGCTGCTAATTCTTGTATCAGTAAATAAAACGGCAGGAATTTTAATAGGCATCTACGCCACTTACTCACTAATAATGCAATTTGCATTTAATGGCGCTTTAGGCCTTGGGTTTTTGGCGCAAATATTTTTAGAGACAAATTTTGAATTAGACAAGCCATGGCCAGCAACGGGCGCAGTTGTGCTTGGAATAACTGGTGGAATTTCAAAACTAAGTCTTGCTGGCGGTGTTTACTTCCTAGCCAGAGCATTAAAAACAAAAAATGGTGAGCGGGCCCCTAACTAGTGGTTCAAACCGTTCGCTTCGCTCACTGGGACGGGCTAAAGCCCGCCCCTTAACCAAACGTTAGGCCCAACCAAGGAGAAACCATCTAAATGCTCAAGCCAATAATCTATGCTTTTTTTATTGCAGCTTCCTTAGCAGGATGTGCTGGAAAATCACATATAAATGAAAAAGAAGTAGAGATCGGTGACGCTTCAGGATATGTCAAAAACGTTAAAATCAAACAAAACGACATCGCTGACGTATGTGACTTTAACGCCTTTGAAGATGGCTTTAAATATACATATATGAGCATGTGGAACGGTCGGATAGAAGAGATTATAAAAGCGAGTCCGGAGCAGAAAGTCATCGACCATCATACTAAACTGTTTTTTAACTCCAAGCATAATGTGCGAGCTACTCTTGATGAAGACGTTGATTCAATGAGCAGTTACAGTTACTGTCAAGAGTCAAGCTATCAACAAGGCAAAATCAGCGGCTTTATTTATTCGGTTGAAGATCTTAAGGCACTTGAAAACAAGTCTCCCACATAGCGGCGCGCTTTAGCCTAACAACTGGTTCAAACCGTTCGCTTCGCTCACTGGGACGGGCTAAAGCCCGCCCCTTAACCATACGTTAGGCCTCATCAGCGAGTTCCCCATGAATCGGCAAGAGCTTCAGAATCAACTTGTGCGTGCCGGAGTTCACTCAAGCCTTTACTCGCTCGGTGGTCCAGCGGAGGAAAGCGAGTCTTACTCTCTTGTGGCTGATGGCCCCAACTGGAAGGTGCTCTACAAGGAGCGCGGACAATTCAATCAGGTCCAAGGCGGACTCTCGGAGAGTGAAGCATGTCTACTCATCTACCGACTGCTTGATGAGGCAATTGGTTTTGGGCGGCCACATGATGCCTAACAACTGGTTCAAACCGTTCGCTTCGCTCACTGGGACGGGCTAAAGCCCGCCCCTTAACCAAACGTTAGACGTTCATGTTTCCAAAGCTTGTTTTTGTAATGCGTACACCCGTAAAAACGCACGTTTGCTTTCGAGGTTTTACCGGTTTGAAATGTGCATTGCCTGAACTGACGCCCGTTTTATTTGTGGCATTTTTCAACACTGCGTTCAGGTCGTTACATTGCAAACATTGGATTTATCGCGCTTCATCCGTTGCGTCATCGTTGTTCGTAAGGCCGCACGATTGCTTTCGGGGCTTTCTCAGGTTTAGCCTTGTAGTTTCTGCGCTTACGCCGCTTACCATCGAGGCACGTTGAAATCGTGGTTTTATAGTTGCATTGCAAACATTAAATTTATTGCGTTTCGCCAGAGTCATCGCGCAACGAGTTACAAGCAAGAAAGCGGTGCTTTAAATTATGCGTACATCCGAGCGTCTAACAAATGGTTCAAATCGCTCGCTGCGCTCGCTGGGACGGGCTAAAGCCCGCCCCTTAACCAAACGTTAGGCACACAAAGCAAAGGAATGTGCAGGCATGGGAAATCGCGGAATTAATAGTTCAAAACCGCATGCTTCTCATGAAAGGCATTTGGCGTATTTGAAATCGCGGGCGGCGCAAAAAATCTTGGTTCCGCAATTGCCTTGCACGCCAGTCATGACATCGAACTGGCGCTGAGGCGCTCCAAAATTGCCGAGCAGAAAAAGCGCATGAAAAAGCACAACAGCATGAAAAAGCATTTAAAGCAAAAGCACTGTTGGCTATCGTGGTGCAACAACTTGCAGCGCTCGGCTCCAGTCCGCGCCTAACAAGTGGTTCAAAACGCTCGCTACGCTCACTGGGACGGGCTAAAGCCCGCCCCTTAACCAAACGTTAGGCATATGAATAAAACGCTACCGCTTACGTTGCTACTACTATTGCTGAGCAGTGCAGCCTATGCTCATAAAGACTCCATCATCACACTAAATGAAAATGGAACCATAACGAATCTACCACCACCTTACGCTCCCGCCGCCTTGCAAATAGAAAACTCATTCTTTGGCAATGCCTTAACATCCATAAAATTAAGTGTCGGCAAAAGTAAGCTCACATTCCCAGGCTGCCTTTTGTCATTAATAAAGAGCGACAACAAGAGCCAAGTACACCTGTCCGGCTCTTGGTATCACGAAAACTCGTTAACGCCACATTATTTGCATATCATGTTTTACGACCCCGGACATGAAGAGAGTCAAAATCCTAATCCCGGTTATAAATTTCTAATCAATATGCAAACCTTAAAAATCATGCGTATGGAATACATATCCGTGAATGTCAACGGCATCTCTAACCACCAAAAACTAACACCGTCAGACATATGTAAAAATAACGAGCTTGCAACAACACTAGACCCTGTGCAGTACTAGCCCAGCCTAACAACTGGTTCAAGTCGTTCGCTTCGCTCACTCGGGACCGGCTAAAGCCGGCCCCTTAACCAAACGTTAGAGCTAGAAACATGGAAACCATTGTCGACCTTTACAATGTAGTCAGGGATCGATATCCAGAGATAACTGAAGCCGCCGATAGAGTTCACGTTAAAATGTGGGGCGAGCTTGATCCTGAGTTTGCTTATTCTTGGTTCGAAAGCCTCGCAAATGCTTTAAACGGTGACATGAATAAAGGTATTAACGCCAGCAATCACATGAAGTTATTTTCATTTTTCAATCAGGCGTTGCAAGGCTGCAGTCCAGAAATAAAAAACTGCATTGACGTAGCATTTGTAGAAAACCTATTTTGGCAGGTACCTAGTGCCAAGGCGGAACCATACTGGGCAAAGCTACCCGCATCGCTCAAAGAGCTATACATGGGGTTTCACAACCGTGCGCCGCTCTAACAAATGGTTCAAATCGTTCGCTTCGCTCACTGGGACGGGCTAAAGCCCGCCCCTTAACCAAACGTTATAAGTCAATTCGAAATCGAAGGCCGCATGAATAGACGCCAACACCTAAAATGGGCTGTTTCAACCCTTACCTTGATTGGTGCGGCAATTACTTCAATTCCGTTTTTACGCTCACTCAATGTGGGGGCATGGCGCGCTAAAGATTTCGACTTGGAAATCGATATATCCACGTTAACTACTGATAAACCCATAAATATTGAATGGTTTGGAACGCCAATAAGAATAGTGCTAAGAACCAGCGAAGATCTCAAAAAACTTTCCAACCCCAGCAGCAATTTGCTCGACCCTGAATCGTTGTCATCGGTTCAGCCAACTGATGCTAAAAATTCCTTTCGCTCGATCAAGCCAGAAATTTTGGTATTTGTACCTCTCTGCACCCATCTAGGGTGCAAAGTAAACCAGATTGAAGCTGGGGCTAAAAATATGGTGTTGGGATGGGAAGGCGGCTTCCAGTGCCCGTGCCATGGTAGCAACTTCGATCTAGCCGGCCGTGTCCACAAAAGTATGCCAGCACCCATTAATCTTAAGATACCACCTTACAAATACACCGAAGAAAACAAAATACTTTTTAGCCTTACACTTCTATAGTTAACTTCACGCACGGAGCGTAATGTTGCCTTATAACAATCGGTTCAAACCGTTCGCTACGCTCACTGGGACGGGCTAAAGCCCGCCCCTTAACCAAACGTTAGCAGCTTATTCAGAAAAAGGTTTTCATGAAAAACATAATCACCATATGTCTCATCACATTGCTATCTGGCTGTAACTTGTTTTTACCAAAAGATCTAAAGCGCTTTTACTCACTAGAGAATTTGATAAAAGAAAAATATTTCAACAACCAACTACAAGACGCACAAGAACTAAGCAACGAGTATCTTTTGTTAGCACGCAAATACCCGAAAGACTGGAACTATGGAAACGCGATACAAAAAGCAAATACATACCTAGGTCTAATAGCACTAGAAAATGGCTACATTGATGCGGCAAAAGCTCACTTAATAGCATCGGGTAATACACCAGGCTCGCCACAGCTAGATACATTCGGCCCCAATATGCTTTTAGCCAAAGCTTTACTAGACCACAATCATAAAAACGTCGTTCTCGAATATCTCGATCAACTAAGAATTTTCTGGGAAATGGAAGACGGGAAAATTGATCATTGGAAAAATCAAATTGATAGGGGCGAAGCCCCCGATTTTGGCGCGAACCTTGTGTATTAAACTGCTAATAAGTGGTTCAAACCGTTCGCTGCGCTCACTGGGACGGACTAAAGCCCGCCCCTTAACCAAACGTTAGGAACCGCATGCCTAATAAATCCGCAACCATTAAGTACTTTTTTTGGGTTGGCCTGCTCATATGTTGTGTTTTCTTATTTTTCGCAGGGGCTAACAGAAACGCCTTCTTCTCAATACCAACCGAGGTATTCCCTATCCCGCTAGCTGTTTCGTTAGTCATAACAGCTTATTTACTGAACCTTAAAAACAAATTGTTTAGGTTCTTGATTTGGATTGGGCTACTAGC
>NZ_JARIXO010000012.1:0-7150 GCF_029269135.1 Pseudomonas sp. 1928-m
GCCTAACGATTAAGGTAAGGGGCGGGCTTTAGCCCGTCCCAGCGAACGAAGTGAGCGATTTGAGCGCATTGTTAGAGGCCGCTTCGCATGGCAATTTTTTTGTTGTATACCTCGCTAAGAATATATGGATTTCCCATGCCTGTTTTAATGCGCCACTCATTATTGGTGTTAGTGAGAGTGAAAACTTTTTTCTCAATATCGCCCTTGGCGTGTTTTTTAATATTTTGATCCTGGATGTTGCTGGTGTCGAATAATTCGTAAGTTACTATTGATGCGCAAAATTCAGGGTGGCATATAGGTTTTGAAATAGTATATGAGGATATGATTGTGATCATGTCATACCCTGGCTCATCATAGGATTTACTTACATCCAGGTAAGTATCCACGTATGTATTCCAGTCTCCGCCGCCTAAGCGGTAGCCAGCAGCGTCATATTCTAAATATTCAGTTAATGCTTTTTCAGGTGTTTCCCAAGCCCAAGCAATGCAAGGCATGAGCACGATTAGGATAAATACGACAATCTGCATAAGGCCTCTAACGTTTGGTTAAGGGGCGGGCTTTAGCCCGTCCCAGTGAGCGAAGCGAACGGTTTGAACCTATTGTTATGCGCTAATTTCCACTGCAATGTGAATATCCGGTAAGGAAAACTGCCAGAATTATTAACCACAGCACAATGTTCCTTAAGAGCTGGAAGCCAGAGCTTTGGCTGATAGATAGTATCTTTTTAGTTAGCTCTGGGAACAGGTCGTGAATGAATATACTGCCATCTATCAGAACAGTAGTTCTAAAATCATCTGCTCTATACTTGGCGTCAATCTTTACTTCATGCAAGCCTGCTTGAAAGGAAATGATGCCGCTAGGTCTGATGCTAAGCCTGTGATGAACAATTACATCGTTCACGTATACTTTCTCAAGCCCATACCAAGAAAAATCAACCACTACCGATTGTGGTGGGTTTTCACCGACATTAAATTTCGCAACTGGCATGGCAACTATTCCTGCTTAGCGCATAACGTTTGGTTAAGGGGCCGGCTTTAGCCCGCCCCAGTGAGCGAAGCGAACGATTTGAACCAGTTGTTAGGCTCGCCCTTGAGCCGAGCGCTAAAAGTTGATACAGCTCGATAGCCAACATAGCTTTTGATTTTAAGTGCTGTTTCATGCGGTTCCTTCGCTTCTGTCATCCGTTAGCAGCCAATGTGTCGCGAGGTTGATTAACGGTTTTGACGTAATTTTCTTGATTTGCCCCGTATTAATTTTTTTGATGTCTTTTTGTGCATGTTATGCCGCACTTTCTGTATGCCGACAAAGGCTATTAGTAGGAGCGATGTAATAATTACAGCGATACCTACATACCTTGGAATGAATGCCTCTACGCTGAAGACAACTAAAAGGATGACAGCCATAGCGCCCCCAACGCGAATGACGAAGTCTTTCCATGTTGGGTTCTTAATTGGGCCGAGAAATAATTTGCTCATATTTCAGTCTGGCTGTGCCTAACGTTTGGTTAAGGGGCGGGCTTTAGCCCGTCCTAGTGAGCGAAGCGAACGGTTTGAACCACTTGTTAGGCAAGCGGTTGGCCTGCCTGAAGCAGGACGTAATTGCTAATTACTATCTGATATCTTTTTGCACAAGCCCTTACACTCGTCCTCATGTCTAACCACGCATTTAGGAAATTTTGTAACGCCTCTTGAGACAAATGCGCAGTAATCATCATTGTATCTCTTGACTTCATTTCTATTTTTGTAAATGTGAAATACAGATAAATAAGACTTTGCATTCAGAAGTAACTTGTCAGTTTCTCTGTATTCGTCGGGTGTGTCATTTCCTTTGACTATTTGCGGCCATATACATGCTTTATCAAAAATTTTACTCTGTGCTTCTGCTTTTTCTATTTCAGTTGTGACTAGTTGTGTGAGTTGATCTGGTGTTGCGACTATTAATTTTTTAGGGAGTTCTGTGGCGTAATAGTTTAAAAAAGCATGAACGTCATTGTCACATCTTGGGGTTGCATGAACTGATGCAGAAAGAAACATCGTAAGCGCGACAATATGATTTCTCAATTTTAAATCCTAACGTGCTCTTCTGGCAGTATTATTTTGGCCTAACGTTTGGTTAAGGGGCGGGCTTTAGCCCGTCCCAGTGAGCGAAGCGAGCGATTTGAACCACTTGTTAGGTGAATATTTCACGGAAAATCTTCGCCAAGTAAATAGGTGACACCTTGCTTGTAGCCTTTTTTGAAGTCGACGACTGTAGCTAGCTTCTTATCAAGATCCGACTGAAGCCTACCCATTTGAAACTTAAGTAATTTATTAATTTCCGGTATGCGCTCAGGTGGAATGTCTCTCAGCTTAGGCTGAAATAGAAATGCTGTATTTTCATCGTTAATTCGTACTTCTACAGGGAATTGTGAAACGCCCCCATCGCTATTTTTAAAAATATGTGCGCTTACATCTCGGTGAGCATAGAGTTTGTTGCGGGCGTCAATTAGCTTCGTATGGGCAGTATGAAGTTGTGACTCTGGAAATTTTGTGAATAAACTTGGTAAAGGACCTAGACCATCAGCTTGATTGAAATTCTTAGAGTACGTTACTGCGATTCCGGCAATCATAGGAGGATACAAATCACTATTAAGCTTTAAAGATATTTCCTCCATATATTTAAGCAGGGAGATACATTGCTGAAACGAATCAGATGCAATAGTTAATCGCCTAATTTGAAGGATAATTTTATTTCTATCCACGGTATAGCCTATTCACCTAACGATTAAGCTAAGGGGCGGGCTTTAGCCCGTCCCAGTGAGCGAAGCGAACGATTTGAGCGCCTTGTTAGGCGCTTCCAAATAGCTGGCGGTATAACTCGGTTATGGTTTGAAGCTTAACAAAGTTGCCTTTATTTAAAGTGCGAATGTTCGGCCTTTCTAGTTTTAGGCCGGTTGCATTGCCTTTTGTATGTTTAGCAGTTTTAAAATTTTCTAGGCTGGGTAGTGGCTGGCCTGGGCTAGCACCAAAAAAATAATACGGCCCTAGATCAAGAGTTTCATTGTTGAAGTAAACCAAAACTACGCACCCGGACGGTTTTTTAGCCAGCGATATATGAGTTTTTTGCGCTGTGGTTGCTGAGCCGACAAATGTGGCTTTGAGTTGAATATGCCTGATGACGCCATTTGCTTCGGCAATAATGTCGTAGCCAGAGTTGTCGACTTCGGGTTTAGATATTTCGAGGCTGAATTCTTTAGATTTCCAAGATGCTTTGAGTAACTCACCAATAAGTAAGTGCTCAATTAGCTTTTCACGATATGAAGAATGCAGCGAGTGTTCAGTCATTATTGATTACCTGCGCCGCACTGAGAATTGAATAGCGCCTAACGTTTGGTTAAGGGGCGGGCTTTAGCCCGTCCCAGTGAGCGAAGCGAACGGTTTGAACCAATTGTTAGACTAAATACCCCAGGATTGCCTTTCGCTGCTCGACATAGAGGCTAGTACTTGACTAAAGGTCTCATTAAATTCTGAGCTGACATTCCCATGAGCTTTAAAGTTAGTAGCTAGATATCGCTTTACCGTATTTGGCCATTTCCCTTCGCGGTGTGCTCCATTAATTATGCCTTTTGCATCGTGATAGCTCGCGCCGTTTCTTAGCTCCCTAAGTCTATTTTCAAAATCAGCAAAGCTCCATTCGTCAGAGCGACATTCAAACTCATTGAGTAGTTTGATTTTATACTGCGCCATAGCTGGCATAAGACTCTCCTTTTGTTGTGGTCTAACGTTTGGTTAAGGGGCGGGCTTTAGCCCGTCCCAGAGAGCGCAGCGAACGGTTTGAACCAGTTGTTAGAGAACAACTGCAATAAGAATACTGACCGCTGCCAAGAAAACACCGATTAGCGTCCATTCGTGCACCCGGTTAATTGCAGCCCAGCCACTATCAGTGAGTTTCCAAATCGGGCTGCTTGAGTTAAATAGTTGGCCTTGGGGCAGGTTGCCTTCTTTTGTTAATTGGCCTGTGGGTACAGAATTTTCTAGTACCTCTACCCAACCACGCATGTAACAAGTTTTAAGCGCTGCATCTGTTTCTTCTGTGTGCTCAAGCGCATTTTCAATGACCCATACATTTCCTGGCTGGAGAACCAATGCAACTCTCTGCTTTGATGCTTTTTTCAGCGTTCTTCGGATTTTCCATTCTTGGCGATAGTTGCTGAACATCGTTGTTCTCTAACGTTTGGTTAAGGGGCGGGCTTTAGCCCGTCCCAGTGAGCGCAGCGAACGATTTGAACCACTTGTTAGTTGTGCTTTCTTAGCGGAAGCAAAAAATTAATCGTAAAAAGCACCTAAGCCGCGTGACTTTAATTCTTCAGCGTCAAGCCACTGATTTTCATTATAAATGTTATCAATAATATCCTGCGCTGAGTTTTCATGTAAAAACTCAGGATTTATTTCTTCTTTTGAAAAGCTATTGATGTTTTCACTTAAAAGGAATGCTTTTGCCCACTCATAATAAAAACACCTCACAATTTTTGGGTTTTTGAGTGTTAATAGTAGCTCTCTACTATTGCTTGCATTACTAGAAAGATTGAATGATCCGGTGATCACTGATTTAGGATTGATTTTTCCATCTTCGTCAATTATACATAGAATTAAAAATTTATAGTGTAATAGCGGCGTGATTCCTTCTTTGAGTTTACCGAAAACCCTTATTGAGCTTGTGTTTTTTCCAGGGATTTCATTACCATCAAAATAAGAGTTATTAGGCAGCTGTGAAATATCAAAGCCTAAAGTTTTTATGCTGTTAAATTTATCAAGGTAATCTTTTATGTAGTTATTCATTGAGTTTTTATCGGTAACGATACACGTACCAAATTCTAGATCTGCCAAGGCTTTAATTATTTTATTGTTGGTAATCCATGGACTGCATCCTAGTACTGCATTATATTTATTTATTTCTTTTATAATTAATTCTTCGTTATCAAAAAAGCTGACATTAATATTGGCATCGCCGCTGCCACCTGGCGGAGATACAAATTGAAATAACTTGTTTAAGTTCACAGCAATCCTTTTTAGATATTCAATATTTGAAGGCGCGCCGGTGCAACTAACGTTTGGTTAAGGGGCCGGCTTTAGCCGGTCCCGAGTGAGCGAAGCGAACGACTTGAACCAGTAGTTAGGTTTCAAGCACCTTGATAACTCTGTTTATAAAAACTGCTTGCTGCGAGTAAAGTGTGGATGCCGTACTACCTTTCTCGTGTGCTTCAGTTTTTATCAAGACTCGTCTTTGTGTTTCGTTAAGTATTTTCAATGCTTCATGGATTCGCGACTGCAGCAGCCTAGAATGCTCATTTTCAGAAAGATACCATGAGTAAGTTCTGTTCATGATCTCTTTCAATTCTGCTGTATCAAGTGAGCGCTGAGAAAAATTTATTGTGCTGAACTCTGATTCAAAATGTTCGCCGTGCTCGGTTTCGAGTATTAAATTATTTTCTTTTTGATAGATATACAGATAGTCATTATTTAATTTGCAGTCTTCTGCAAAGCTGATTAGTTCGGCAGAGCTCTTTGGCTTGGATATGAAAATTGAATACGCGGCTGGCTCTGCACCAGGGTGATAGTCTGTTATTAAGCGAAGCTCAAGATCATTTCCGTTTTTTAGCACGCCGGATATGTAGATCTCTTGCTCTGGGATATTCACAGATTTAGCCCTTGATACCTAACGTTTGGTTAAGGGGCCGGCTTTAGCCGGTCCCGAGTGAGCGAAGCGAACGGCTTGAACCACTAGTTAGGTTTGTACATAAAATTATTTTAGAAAACCATTGTTGGATTTGGATTTTCTTTAGTTGCAAGAGCGTAGCCATTTCTAGCGACTAGGTGAACCACTCCTGGCCAGTGTTTGTCTCGGGGGAGCGTGTGCGCAGTTGCTAGTTCACTTATGCCACTACCTAATGATATTAATTTCTTTGCAACAACAATACGCCGCCAGCGACAGCGCGTAGATAGATTATGTGTGAAGTCGCTCTTGCGCCCAAACCTTGGGTAGCAATTGTATTCAGCCATTAGCAGGGCCCGAAAATATGTCTCCATTTCCTTGTGAGGCATCTTTCTCCATTTTTTAAGTAGAAGTTTCTCAGTTCGCTCAAGCCGAGTTGGCCATTTCTTGTGTAGTGATTTTCGAGACCACATGTCGGCAGAACCTAACGTTTGGTTAAGGGGCGGGCTTTAGCCCGTCCCAGTGAGCGAAGCGAACGGTTTGAACCAGTTGTTATGCATTTTTATGGATTTCTGTAGCAATATATTCGTCTACCGGCATTGGTAGTATTGCATCATTGATTCTCAAAATTGCTCTGAGCAAGTGCTCTCTAATGCCTGAGCGTGTCTTTTTATCTGCCGCATTTTCTACTGCTTCATGTATATCGCAAAGCATTGCTGAAATTTTGCTGCAATCTGCCATGTTGCACGATTTAATATAAATGATGTCATCAATAACATGATTTTTATTTGGTTTGTTTTGAGGTGAGCAGGGGCATGTGCTAATTCGTAACCCTTGATACAGTTGGTCTCCTTCCCACACAAAATGCGCATCTTGATATTGAATTTCTAAGCCGTACCTGTTCTCTACTGGGTATTCATCACCATGTGTTCCGCGAGCGCAATTTGCGTATCTGGTGACAACGTAGACGCCAAATTCTTTTGCCTCCACTATATATTTCTCAAGCAAAGACTCTAGTCTGGACTTTATAAGATAATTAGGGGTTGTGTTGTCCCATGATAGATAACCATTTGAGTCTTCCACTCCAGATATTTGCCTAAGTACATCTCTTCGAAGATTGGTATAAAACTCAAATAGTGTCATTGCGTACCCGTTGATGCATAACGTTTGGTTAAGGGGCGGGCTTTAGCCCGTCCCAGTGAGCGAAGCGAACGTTTTGAACCACTTGTTAGGCGCGGACTTGAGCCGGGCGCTGCAAGTGGTTGCACCACGATAGCCAACAGTGCTTTTGCTTTAAATGGCCTTTTCATGCTGTTGCGCTGTTTCATGTGCTTTTTCTGATCGGCAATTTTGGAGCGCCTCAGCGCTAGTTCGATGTCATGACTGGCGTGCAAGGCAATTGCGTAACCAAGATTTTTTGCCCCGCCCGCGATTTCAAATACGCAAAATTCCTTTCATA
>NZ_JARIXO010000013.1:0-5361 GCF_029269135.1 Pseudomonas sp. 1928-m
CTGTAGAATGCGCGCCTCGGTTGAGACGAAAGRCTTAACCACCCGCTCTTTAACAACTGRATCAAGCAATTCGTGTGGGTGCTTGTGAGGTAAGACTGCTAGTCGCAAGATTATCAGCATCACAAGTAACACTCGTTAATTTGAGAGTTTTTTGTCGATTGCTGAGCTAAGTTTAGGGTTTTTTCAAAACCCAAGCAGTATTGAACTGAAGAGTTTGATCATGGCTCAGATTGAACGCTGGCGGCAGGCCTAACACATGCAAGTCGAGCGGTAGAGAGAAGCTTGCTTCTCTTGAGAGCGGCGGACGGGTGAGTAATGCCTAGGAATCTGCCTAGTGGTGGGGGATAACGTTCGGAAACGGACGCTAATACCGCATACGTCCTACGGGAGAAAGCGGGGGACCTTCGGGCCTCGCGCCATTAGATGAGCCTAGGTCGGATTAGCTAGTTGGTGAGGTAAAGGCTCACCAAGGCGACGATCCGTAACTGGTCTGAGAGGATGATCAGTCACACTGGAACTGAGACACGGTCCAGACTCCTACGGGAGGCAGCAGTGGGGAATATTGGACAATGGGCGAAAGCCTGATCCAGCCATGCCGCGTGTGTGAAGAAGGTCTTCGGATTGTAAAGCACTTTAAGTTGGGAGGAAGGGTAGTAACTTAATACGTTGCTACTTTGACGTTACCGACAGAATAAGCACCGGCTAACTTCGTGCCAGCAGCCGCGGTAATACGAAGGGTGCAAGCGTTAATCGGAATTACTGGGCGTAAAGCGCGCGTAGGTGGTTCAGTAAGTTGGAAGTGAAATCCCCGGGCTCAACCTGGGAACTGCTTTCAAAACTGCTGAGCTAGAGTACGGTAGAGGGTGGTGGAATTTCCTGTGTAGCGGTGAAATGCGTAGATATAGGAAGGAACACCAGTGGCGAAGGCGACCACCTGGACTGATACTGACACTGAGGTGCGAAAGCGTGGGGAGCAAACAGGATTAGATACCCTGGTAGTCCACGCCGTAAACGATGTCAACTAGCCGTTGGGAGTCTTGAACTCTTAGTGGCGCAGCTAACGCATTAAGTTGACCGCCTGGGGAGTACGGCCGCAAGGTTAAAACTCAAATGAATTGACGGGGGCCCGCACAAGCGGTGGAGCATGTGGTTTAATTCGAAGCAACGCGAAGAACCTTACCTGGCCTTGACATGCTGAGAACTTTCTAGAGATAGATTGGTGCCTTCGGGAACTCAGACACAGGTGCTGCATGGCTGTCGTCAGCTCGTGTCGTGAGATGTTGGGTTAAGTCCCGTAACGAGCGCAACCCTTGTCCTTAGTTACCAGCACGTAATGGTGGGAACTCTAAGGAGACTGCCGGTGACAAACCGGAGGAAGGTGGGGATGACGTCAAGTCATCATGGCCCTTACGGCCAGGGCTACACACGTGCTACAATGGTCGGTACAAAGGGTTGCCAAGCCGYGAGGTGGAGCTAATCCCATAAAACCGATCGTAGTCCGGATCGCAGTCTGCAACTCGACTGCGTGAAGTCGGAATCGCTAGTAATCGTGAATCAGAATGTCACGGTGAATACGTTCCCGGGCCTTGTACACACCGCCCGTCACACCATGGGAGTGGGTTGCACCAGAAGTAGCTAGTCTAACCGCAAGGGGGACGGTTACCACGGTGTGATTCATGACTGGGGTGAAGTCGTAACAAGGTAGCCGTAGGGGAACCTGCGGCTGGATCACCTCCTTAATCGAAGACTTCAGCTTCTTCATAAGTTCCCACACGAATTGCTTGATTCATTGAGAAAGACGATTGGGTCTGTAGCTCAGTTGGTTAGAGCGCACCCCTGATAAGGGTGAGGTCGGCAGTTCGAATCTGCCCAGACCCACCAATTGTTGTGGGGTTTGGCCTTGTAAGAATATGGGGCCATAGCTCAGCTGGGAGAGCGCCTGCCTTGCACGCAGGAGGTCAGCGGTTCGATCCC
Source organism: Pseudomonas sp. 1928-m (assembly GCF_029269135.1). Taxonomy (NCBI): domain Bacteria; kingdom Pseudomonadati; phylum Pseudomonadota; class Gammaproteobacteria; order Pseudomonadales; family Pseudomonadaceae; genus Pseudomonas; species Pseudomonas sp. 1928-m. The sequence goes on from NZ_JARIXO010000013.1 coordinate 1,975, forward strand.
GCTTGGCTCCACCATATACAGCCTCGTTGAGAGTTCAGAAATGAGCGTTCCTACTTAGAGTAGATGAATGTTGATTTCTGGTCTTTGACCAGTAAGAAAATCGTTCTTTAAAAATTTGGGTATGTGATAGAAGTGACTGATTAATTACTTTCACTGGTAATTAATTTGGTCAAGGTAAAATTTGTAGTTCTCAATTGCAAATTTTCGGCGAATGTCGTCTTCACGTTAGAGACAATAACCAGATTGCTTGGGGTTATATGGTCAAGTGAAGAAGCGCATACGGTGGATGCCTTGGCAGTCAGAGGCGATGAAAGACGTTGTAGCCTGCGATAAGCTCCGGGGAGTCGGCAAACAGACTTTGATCCGGAGATCTCTGAATGGGGGAACCCAGCCAGCATAAGCTGGTTATTACACACTGAATACATAGGTGTGTAAGGCGAACCAGGGGAACTGAAACATCTAAGTACCCTGAGGAATAGAAATCAACCGAGATTCCCTTAGTAGTGGCGAGCGAACGGGGACTAGCCCTTAAGTTGATTTGAGAATAGTGGAAGGCTCTGGAAAGTGCCGCCGTAGTGGGTGATAGCCCCGTACACGAAATTCTCTTATCAATGAAATCGAGTAGGACGGAGCACGAGAAACTTTGTCTGAATATGGGGGGACCATCCTCCAAGGCTAAATACTACTGACTGACCGATAGTGAACTAGTACCGTGAGGGAAAGGCGAAAAGAACCCCGGAGAGGGGAGTGAAATAGATCCTGAAACCGTATGCGTACAAGCAGTGGGAGCCCACTTTGTTGGGTGACTGCGTACCTTTTGTATAATGGGTCAGCGACTTATATTCAGTGGCGAGCTTAACCGAATAGGGGAGGCGTAGCGAAAGCGAGTCTTAATAGGGCGACAGTCGCTGGGTATAGACCCGAAACCGGGCGATCTATCCATGGGCAGGTTGAAGGTTGGGTAACACTAACTGGAGGACCGAACCGACTACCGTTGAAAAGTTAGCGGATGACCTGTGGATCGGAGTGAAAGGCTAATCAAGCTCGGAGATAGCTGGTTCTCCTCGAAAGCTATTTAGGTAGCGCCTCGTGTATCACTGCTGGGGGTAGAGCACTGTTTCGGCTAGGGGGTCATCCCGACTTACCAAACCGATGCAAACTCCGAATACCAGCAAGTGTCAGCACGGGAGACACACGGCGGGTGCTAACGTCCGTCGTGAAAAGGGAAACAACCCAGACCGTCAGCTAAGGTCCCAAAGTTATGGTTAAGTGGGAAACGATGTGGGAAGGCTTAGACAGCTAGGAGGTTGGCTTAGAAGCAGCCACCCTTTAAAGAAAGCGTAATAGCTCACTAGTCGAGTCGGCCTGCGCGGAAGATGTAACGGGGCTCAAACCATACACCGAAGCTACGGGTTCATCTTAGGATGAGCGGTAGAGGAGCGTTCTGTAAGCCTGTGAAGGTGAGTTGAGAAGCTTGCTGGAGGTATCAGAAGTGCGAATGCTGACATGAGTAACGACAATGGGAGTGAAAAACTCCCACGCCGAAAGACCAAGGTTTCCTGCGCAACGTTAATCGACGCAGGGTGAGTCGGCCCCTAAGGCGAGGCAGAAATGCGTAGTCGATGGGAAACGGGTTAATATTCCCGTACTTCTAATTACTGCGATGGAGGGACGGAGAAGGCTAGGCCAGCACGGCGTTGGTTGTCCGTGTTTAAGGTGGTAGGCTGATTTCTTAGGTAAATCCGGGAAATCAAGGCCGAGAACTGATGACGAGTTATCTTTTAGATGACGAAGTGGTTGATGCCATGCTTCCAGGAAAAGCTTCTAAGCTTCAGGTAATTAGGAACCGTACCCCAAACCGACACAGGTGGTTAGGTAGAGAATACCAAGGCGCTTGAGAGAACTCGGGTGAAGGAACTAGGCAAAATGGCACCGTAACTTCGGGAGAAGGTGCGCCGGTGAGGGTGAAGCATTTACTGCGTAAGCCCATGCCGGTCGAAGATACCAGGCCGCTGCGACTGTTTATTAAAAACACAGCACTCTGCAAACACGAAAGTGGACGTATAGGGTGTGACGCCTGCCCGGTGCCGGAAGGTTAATTGATGGGGTTAGCTAACGCGAAGCTCTTGATCGAAGCCCCGGTAAACGGCGGCCGTAACTATAACGGTCCTAAGGTAGCGAAATTCCTTGTCGGGTAAGTTCCGACCTGCACGAATGGCGTAACGATGGCGGCGCTGTCTCCACCCGAGACTCAGTGAAATTGAAATCGCTGTGAAGATGCAGTGTATCCGCGGCTAGACGGAAAGACCCCGTGAACCTTTACTATAGCTTTGCACTGGACTTTGAGTTTACTTGTGTAGGATAGGTGGGAGGCTTTGAAGCGTGGACGCCAGTTCGCGTGGAGCCAACCTTGAAATACCACCCTGGTAACCTTGAGGTTCTAACTCTGGTCCGTTATCCGGATCGAGGACAGTGTATGGTGGGTAGTTTGACTGGGGCGGTCTCCTCCTAAAGAGTAACGGAGGAGTACGAAGGTGCGCTCAGACCGGTCGGAAATCGGTCGTAGAGTATAAAGGCAAAAGCGCGCTTGACTGCGAGACAGACACGTCGAGCAGGTACGAAAGTAGGTCTTAGTGATCCGGTGGTTCTGTATGGAAGGGCCATCGCTCAACGGATAAAAGGTACTCCGGGGATAACAGGCTGATACCGCCCAAGAGTTCATATCGACGGCGGTGTTTGGCACCTCGATGTCGGCTCATCACATCCTGGGGCTGAAGCCGGTCCCAAGGGTATGGCTGTTCGCCATTTAAAGTGGTACGCGAGCTGGGTTTAGAACGTCGTGAGACAGTTCGGTCCCTATCTGCCGTGGACGTTTGAGATTTGAGAGGGGCTGCTCCTAGTACGAGAGGACCGGAGTGGACGAACCTCTGGTGTTCCGGTTGTCACGCCAGTGGCATTGCCGGGTAGCTATGTTCGGAAAAGATAACCGCTGAAAGCATCTAAGCGGGAAACTTGCCTCGAGATGAGATCTCACTGGAACCTTGAGTTCCCTAAAGGGCCGTCGAAGACTACGACGTTGATAGGTTGGGTGTGTAAGCGCTGTGAGGCGTTGAGCTAACCAATACTAATTGCCCGTGAGGCTTGACCATATAACACCCAAACAATTTGATGTTTGTGTGTCTCTATGAAGACTGCAACAGCCGAAAATTTGCACAACTACAAACCAAGACATCACATACCCAATTCGAGGTAGCGAGCCGCGCAAGCAGCACGACATCTCCGCTGAATCGCTTGACGACCATAGAGCATTGGAACCACCTGATCCCATCCCGAACTCAGTAGTGAAACGATGCATCGCCGATGGTAGTGTGGGGTTTCCCCATGTGA
>NZ_JARIXO010000014.1:0-2042 GCF_029269135.1 Pseudomonas sp. 1928-m
CTTCAACGAGGCAGGACAAAGCTTCAGACAGTAAGAGCTTTCAGAGTATTGACTTGGTTTTTTACTATTTCAGCCTTGGCTGTTCCAGTATTTATCGAGAAAAAAATTGAAGAAAATTTCGATACTGAGTCATTCAAAAACCTTTATCTTCTCCACGTCATACTTATAATAATTTATTTATTTTCACGCTACTTTAAGAAGCAGGCATATGCATCTGCCACTGAATCATAACAACTGGTTCAAACCGTTCGCTTCGCTCACTGGGACGGGCTAAAGCCCGCCCCTTAACCATACGTTATACGCCATGAACTGGATCGAAGAATCTCGAAAATTATTCAACACGCCGAAGCCTGAGCACTTCACCGATTTCGGCCACTGTGAAGAGTGCCTTGATCACGATCTGACTCTTGTGAATTCGGATGTTGACTCTATTGGCTTTGATAAACTTGGCAATCCTGGCTGGGACCCTATTTGCTATGTAGAAGCAGAAGGTTTTATTTATTACTTCCCAGCCTTTGTAAGGCTTTGCGTAAACAGCAATTCTGACCATTCATACATTAGTCAGTTTTTATTTCACTTAAGCTATGACGGAAAGAAAAATAGATACACACTAGCGTTTTCGGCCGAGCAGCGAAATTTCACACTAAAGTTTCTTAACTATTTGGCAGAAGCAAAAATTGATACCATCACGCTATACGGCGATGAAGAGATGCTTTCTTCTACAATAGAAATCTGGGCCAGTGTATAACAACTGGTTCAAACCGTTCGCTTCGCTCACTGGGACGGGCTAAAGCCCGCCCCTTAACCAAACGTTAGGAGCCCTACATTGCTTCTCCAAAATATCGAAATAGCAATCCACTACTCTGCGGGGCTACTTTTGGTTGGGTTAGCGCTACTAATTCTTGTATCAATAAATAAAACAGCAGGAATTTTAATAGGCATTTACGCCACTTATTCACTAATAATGCAATTTGCATTTAATGGCGATTTTGGGCTTGGGTTTTTAGCGCAAATATTTCTAGAGACGAACTTTGAATTAGGCAAGCCATGGCCAGCAACGGGCGCAGTGGTACTTGGAATAACAGGAGGCATTTCAAAACTAAGCCTTGCTGGCGGTGTTTACTTCCTAGCCAGAGCATTAAAAACAAAAAATGGTGAACGGGCCCCTAACTAGTGGTTCAAACCGTTCGCTGCGCTCACTGGGACGGGCTAAAGCCCGCCCCTTAACCAAACGTTAGGCAACCTCCGGAATAATTTTCCCGGTTGCATCACCCGCAACAACGCGTCGCCAGTACGTTTCCATAGTTACTGGCATTATCAAAAGGAGTTGGTTTATGCCGGACAACGTAACAATTAACTTACCAATTCCGACATTATCATCGGCGGTGCACGCCTTTTCTTTCTGCATTGCGGCGGCTACCGTGTCAGGCCGGCCAGGCCTAACAACTGGCTCAAATCGTTCGCTGCGCTCACTGGGACGGGCTAAAGCCCGCCCCTTAGCCAAACGTTAGACAATTCACTTTGAAAGTTTGTTTTTTGCACCGCGTCAAACCGTTGCATTGCTCCGCTGCTTTAGGCTTCACACAGTTTCAAAATTTTTCTTTACTGAACCATCGCCGCCACCATCGGGGCACGTCTAAATTGCGGTTCGCCAGCAACATCGAAACATTGGATTTATCGCGTTTCGCAAGGTTTATCGCGTAATGCGTTACAAGCAGGAATGCGGTGCTTCAAATTATGCGTACATCCGAGCGTCTAACAATTGGTTCAAATCGCTCGCTGTGCTCGCTGGGACGGGCTAAAGCCCGCCCCTTAACCAAACGTTAGAGCAAAATCGAGACACCATGCTGGCTACCTTATATATTGTAACAAGCTACCTATATGGACTCATCAGCGGTCTAGCGCTTGTGGCACTTATGAAGAAAAATCAGTCACACACGTCCAACATTAAAAAATGGCTTATATATATCGCAACTAGCTTTTCGCTAATATTATTTGCAGGCGTGCTTGGCGAGATTAATACAAAAGAAAGACCGGAAAAC
>NZ_JARIXO010000015.1:0-1063 GCF_029269135.1 Pseudomonas sp. 1928-m
TGTTTATCGGCATGCGCGCGTTGGACACGCCACATTGGCTGGATACGGGCGTGGCCATGCTCACCGTGTTGCTGATTCGTCTGACCGCTATTCGCTGGCATGTGGCGTTGCCCAGTTTCCATTTGCTGGATCGTGACTGAACAGAAGTGGGCGGAGGTTGCAGCAGGGATTGAATCCTGTTGTTAGCCGCCAGCTCCATATAGGCAATTTAACATAATATACATTATACGAACTATCATGCTGCGAGCGGTGAACCCAGATCACTCAGGATTCACTGCTGCGGCTTGCGGCGGTTACCAGCACGGTTTCGCCGGGTTGCAAACGGGCCAGCTCGCTWAAGCCGAACCAGCCGACCATCGAAGGCAGATAGTGCACGGCAGCCTGTTGCGCAGTCAGGTTGTCCGGGTAACGCGCCAGAGAGCTGCGCGGCAATACCACCTGTTCGGCGTAACTGGGATAACGATTGGCGCTGTGCCCCGGGAAGCTGGCCACTTTGTCGCCCACGGCCAGATCGGTAACGCCATCGCCGACTGCCAGTACCACGCCGGCCAGTTCGTGGCCCAGGCCTGCCGGCAATTGCGTCGGGGTATTGGCCAGGTTCTGCCGCCAGAGCACGTCGTACCAGCTGACGCCCACAGCTTCAACACCGACCAGCACTTCACCTGCGGCCGGCGCAGGCGCTTGGCGCTCTTCGATCTTGAGGACATCAGCCTCACCAAACTCATGGAAACGCACTATGCGGGACATCGCAAACCTCTTCGGTTGACCCATTCAGGTCGCGGCACTGTCTGGCATTTCTGCGCTATACAGCTGTGGCGACCCCTTATGGCCACGGACTTTATCCGGGCTTTGCCAGCAATTCCACCGCTCGGGGCTGATATTCACCATGCTTGTCGATGATGATGAGCCACAAACACATCATTTAGCCGTGCATATTGCCTGGCGACAGCATTCGGCATTAGCCTGAGTCGCGCACAAAACCGCAGCCACTCCAGAATGGACACCGGATGAACCGTAACGATCTTCGCCGCGTCGATCTCAACCTGCTGATCGTCTTCGAAAC
>NZ_JARIXO010000016.1:0-740 GCF_029269135.1 Pseudomonas sp. 1928-m
CTCTCAAGAGAAGCAAGCTTCTCTCTACCGCTCGACTTGCATGTGTTAGGCCTGCCGCCAGCGTTCAATCTGAGCCATGATCAAACTCTTCAGTTCAATACTGCTTGGGTTTTGAAAAAACCCTAAACTTAGCTCAGCAATCGACAAAAAACTCTCAAATTAACGAGTGTTACTTGTGATGCTGATAATCTTGCGACTAGCAGTCTTACCTCACAAGCACCCACACGAATTGCTTGATTCAGTTGTTAAAGAGCGGGTGGTTAAGTCTTTCGTCTCAACCGAGGCGCGCATTCTACAGTAGCCTCATCTTGCGTCAAGCTATTTTTCGAAGTTCTTTCCGAAGAAGTTCTTTCTACTCAATCACTTGCATTACATAACTTGCCAGCAATGATTTTTGATCGCTCAAAAACTTCATGCTTGTACTAATAGTAAAACCCCCGATCAGTTTCCTGATCGGGGGTTTTGGTGTAGGTGCTTGACGATGACCTACTCTCACATGGGGAAACCCCACACTACCATCGGCGATGCATCGTTTCACTACTGAGTTCGGGATGGGATCAGGTGGTTCCAATGCTCTATGGTCGTCAAGCGATTCAGCGGAGATGTCGTGCTGCTTGCGCGGCTCGCTACCTCGAATTGGGTATGTGATGTCTTGGTTTGTAGTTGTGCAAATTTTCGGCTGTTGCAGTCTTCATAGAGACACACAAACATCAAATTGTTTGGGTGTTATATGGTCAAGC
>NZ_JARIXO010000017.1:0-663 GCF_029269135.1 Pseudomonas sp. 1928-m
ATCCCGCTAGCTGTTTCGTTAGTCATAACAGCTTATTTACTGAACCTTAAAAACAAATTGTTTAGGTTCTTGATTTGGATTGGGCTACTAGCATCCACGGCATCAATTGGGTGGTTCCTTCTTCACATAGCAAACCCGTATGGAACCGAAGTGACAATTGCCATTTATTTAATAGCCGCATTAATTATTGCTTGGCTACAATTCAGGAATCATCGAGCAGCTCCTAACTAGTGGTTCAAGCCGCTCGCTTCGCTCACTCGGGACCGGCTAAAGCCGGCCCCTTAACCAAACGTTAGGCACACAAAGCAAAGGAATGCGGGCGCATGGAAAATCGCGGAATCAATAGTTAAAAACCGTATGTTTCTTATGAAAGGAATTTTGCGTATTTGAAATCGCGGGCGGGGCAAAAAATCTTGGTTACGCAATTGCCTTGCACGCCAGTCATGACATCGAACTAGCGCTGAGGCGCTCCAAAATTGCCGATCAGAAAAAGCACATGAAACAGCGCAACAGCATGAAAAGGCCATTTAAAGCAAAAGCACTGTTGGCTATCGTGGTGCAACCACTTGCAGCGCCCGGCTCAAGTCCGCGCCTAACAAGTGGTTCAAAACGTTCGCTTCGCTCACTGGGACGGGCTAAAGCCCGCCCCTTAACCAAACGTTA